>CAMBYS010000051.1 GCA_945872165.1 uncultured Clostridia bacterium
AGGAAAAATACATCCGTTATCCGCTGGAGGATGAACGGCAGTTACAGTACCTAATCCGGACAGGCAACAAGCAGAAGGCACAGCAGCTGCTCAATGGACTGCTGCTGGAGCTGTATTCCGCGGTAGGTACGGATTTCCTGCTGCTCAAGCTGCGGATTCGGGAGCTGATTACACTGATGTCCCGTGCGGCGGCTGACGGCGGCGCAGATGTCAATGTGATTTTTTCCCTGTGTGATACCAGTGTCATGGAAATGGAACGGCTGCGGGATTTTGACGCCCTGGATGCCTGGCTGGGTGTGATGCTGCATAAATTTTTTGATCTGGTATTCGACCTGAACGATGCCAAGCATCCCAACACCATTCAGCAGCTGTCTGCCTACATTCAGGAGCATCTGGCAGAAAAGCTCACACTGGAGCAGGCTGCCCGACAGGTGCATCTGTCCAAATCCTATCTGTGCCGTATTTTAAAGGAAGAGCTGGGCTGTACGTTTACGGAATATACCAACCGGCTGCGCATTGAGCGGAGTAAAATGTATCTGCACCGCAGTGACATGTCTCTTTCAGAAATTGCGTGTGCCGTAGGCTTTGATGATCAGAGCTATTTTACCCGCATTTTTAAGCGGCAGGTGGGCATTCCGCCGGGAAAATACCGTGCAAACAATGCGAGTGCATAACAACAAAAGGATTTCAATATAACTGTAACAAAAGGGTGAATCAATATGAAAATGAATATGGATCAGTGGACCAAGGAGCTGCTGGAAGCTCCGGTAAAAAAAGCACTTCCGGTGCTGTCTTTCCCGTCGATTCAGCTGATGGGCATTACCGTAAAGGAACTCATCAATGACAGCGATCTGCAGGCAAAGGGCATGAAGGCTGTGGCAGACCGTACCCCCAATGCAGGTGCTTCGGTAAGCCTGATGGATCTGTCGGTTGAGGCAGAATGCTTCGGTGCTCCCATCCGTGTATCGGATGATGAGGTTCCGACAGTCATTGGTCCGGTTCTGGATACTGAAATTGATGAAGACGAGCGCATGGAAGCGGCAGAGGCGCTGGAAGTGCCGGAAATCGGCGCAGGACGCACCCAGATTTACATTGATGCCATCGAAAAGGCACTGGAGCTGATTACGGACCGTCCGGTATTTGCCGGTGTGATTGGCCCGTTCTCCCTGGCAGGCCGTCTGATGGACGTTACCTCCTCCCTGATCTATTGCTATGACGAGCCGGAAATGGCGCACGTGGTACTGGAAAAGGCAACCGAGTTTATCATCAAGTACATCAAGGCTTACAAGGCTATCGGTGCCAACGGTGTTGTCATTGCGGAGCCGCTGGCAGGTCTGCTGTCTCCGACGCTGGCAGTAGAGTTCTCCGGTGATTACTGCAAGCGCATCATTGAGGAAGTACGGGACGAGAACTTTGCTGTCATTTACCACAACTGCGGCAACACTGCCAATGTCACCCTGGAATCCATCCTGAGCAGCAATGCAAACGCATATCATTTCGGCAACGCGGTAGATATGAAGGAAATCATGTCCAAGGTTCCGGCGGATGTGATCTGCATGGGCAACGTGGATCCGGCAGGCCAGTTCCGCAATGGTACACCGGAATCTGTCCGGAAAGCAACCCTGTCTGTCATGGAACAGTGCTGTGAGCATCCGAACTTTGTCATTTCCTCCGGCTGTGATATCCCGCCGATGTCCAGCTGGGATAACATTGACGCATTTTTTGCGGCTGTGGATGAGTATTACAACAAGTAAGCACAGAAAAAAAGAGAAGGCACGCTGCGGCGTGCCTTCTTTGCGTCTTTATGTCAGATTAAAATGTATCAAATGCCATACAGTCGATGTAATAATCCATAAATTCCGTACAGGTGGAAAGGGAAAGCTCCTCTGCTTCCTGTGCCAGACGGCTGGCTTTTTCACGCAGACTGCGGTTCATCAGGAGCATGGCAGCGCCGCCCAATGCGCCGTTGCCGATAAAGGCGGTTTTCGGCTGCAATCCCCCGGGGAACAGGCCGATTTTGGCGGCGGAAACCGGGTTCATGGTATTGCCGAAGCCTCCGGCAACCACAAAACGGGAAACCTCGTCCACAGAAACCTCTTCTTTTTCCAACAGGGTCAGCAGTCCGCCGCACACAGCGGATTTTGCCAGCTGAATCTGGCGGATATCCTTCTGGGTAATGGAAATACCGCTGTCACCTACCGGCCAGGCCTCCGCATCTTCCTCCTCCAGTTCCAGATAACCGGAATCATCCATCACTTCGGTTTCCAGCATGACAGCCAGTGCGTCCAGAATACCGGAACCACAAATGCCTGCGGCAGATTCATTCTGAATGACCTCGTAGGCAACGGCATCGCCCTCTGTTAATTTAACCGCACGGATGGCACCGGCGGCAGCAGGCATGCCGGAGCTGAGTCCGGCACCCTCAAAAGCGGGACCGGCAGCGGTGGAACAGCACAGCAGCTTGCCCTCGTGTACCAGCGCCATTTCACCATTGGTGCCGATATCTGCCAGCAGCTGGGTACCATGACCGGTCACATCAGCTGCCAGAATGGCACAGACAATATCTGCACCTACATAGGCACCGATGCAGCGGGGCAGATATACCGGTGCGCCAGCCAATGTCCGGCGGCTGAAGCAGCCGAAATAGGACTGGACATCAAAGGGAACGACTGCAAGGGAGGACGGGTCCAGCCCCTCATACAGATGCAGCATGGTGGAATTGCCGGTGACTACGGATTCGACAACCTCCGTAATACCGGTTTCCTGCAGGCATTCCTGTGCCATTTCCTCCAGCTGGTCGGCAATGCGGTCGGATAAGGTGTCCAGACCAGCGGTTTTGCAGGCTTCAATACGGGAAATGACATCCGCACCATAGCCCCGCTGGGCATTTCCCGCCAGACGTTCCGCCAAAATGGTACCGGTTTCCCGGTCAATCAGCTGGACAGCAACGGTGGTAGTGCCGATATCCACGGCAAAGCCATAGCCGGTTTCCGTACGGGGATAATCCGGTGTCTGATACCATGCGATAATCTTGGAAGCAGTTTCCTCATGCAATGTTGCCGTGGCGTTGCCGGCAATGGTGCAGGCACAGGCAAGGCGGATGCCGTTTTCGATTTCCTCCTGGCTCAGCACACGTTTTTCCCCTTCGGAAAGGGGGGAAAGCATGCCTTCCATTTTGACACGGCATTTGCCGCAGGTGTGATTGCCTGCACAGGGCAGGGCAAAGGAGGGAATATTTTGCTGCAGCAGCTCGCTTACCAGCTGTCCTTCCTGTGCGGGGACCGTGATGGTATGTACGCCGGAGCAGATACGTAGTTCAAACATAACAGTTCTCCTCATCAGTTGTAAAAGTAAGGTTGGTTTCTGCCGTGACAGTGATGCGGGTTGCAATTTTTATCAGACCGCTGTAAGCCGGTACAGTGATATCATCCTGCTTGACATGGAAGGACAGAGCACCCACAGCACCCTGTGCCCGCAGATCTGCTGCCGTATCCCGGCGCAGCTTTTCGGTAATCCAGGCAATGGCATCGGTTTCCTCTGTAAAAAATCGGGTATCTCCGCCATAGCTGGCTTCAAAATCTCCTTGTTCTTCGTCCTCGGGGGAAAGACCATGAGGACGGATTTCCACAGATTTGGAGGACATCATCTGACCGGTAACAGCACCTACGGCATTGGCAACAGCGGCACAATCAGGAATCAGATATTGTGCCCCCAGTGCCCGTGCAGCCTCGGGAAGGAACAGATGTACCGGTCCGCCGATACCCACCAGAACCGCATTGGAACGGAACCGGTATTGCAGCATAGAAGGTTCCGTATTGTTGCGATTGTTCCATTGCAGCTCCAGCAGCTGCTCCATGCCCTCGTCAAAGCCGTGCTTGCGGTAGTAAGGAGAGGTATGCTCCAGCAGCATTTTGGACACGGCAATAAAGACCATATGGGAAACCTGGGTATAAATTTCGGAACACAGCTGTTCCAGACTCATCTGGAGAGACTGGGCGGCAAAGCGTGCCGCAGAAATGGAAGCCTCACGGCAGAAACGGGTGTAATCTCCACGGATATGCATGATATCGGTAGGTGTCAGACCGCTGCGCAGAATGACGCCGGAACGCTCCAATGCCTGGGTGTGAAGGTTATATTTGTCGATTTTCAGTGAATCTGCTGCCTGCTGCAGGTTTAGCGGACCGGTTTCCAACAGCGTACACAACCGAATTTCCGGTTCTGTCAGGGAAAGGGTACGCCAGTCGGTACGGTTCAACGTGAGAAATTCATGCAGCGGCAGGGTATGGGTGGGCACACGATAGACCTGTTCCTGTAGAACCGGAACAATCTGCGGGTATCGCTCTGCAAGCACACACAGCGGGATAACCCGGTCCGGACCCAGCGTCAGTTTGCCATGCTTGTCCCAGCGCACCGCACTGTCACCACCCAGAGCAAAGGAGGAAGCAAACAGCCCCTTGACCAGGGTTTTCCATTGCCCCACCCGGATGCCGTCCTCAGAAAGCAGCGGAACATGATCCTCAATCAGGGCAATATCGGTTGTGGTGCCGCCGATATCCACAATGACGGCAGAAGCTTGACCTGCCAGAGAACTGCCGCCCAGTGCGGAAGCTGCCGGGCCGGATAACAACGTTTCTACGGCATGCTCTGCAGAATACTGCATGCCCATCAGGCTGCTGTCCGAACGGACAAGGAAAATTTCTGCATGAATATCACGGTCATGGAATGCAGTCTGCACTGCATCAAGAAAATTTCGGGTCAGTGGGAGAAGTCCGGCATTAAGTACAGCACTGGCAGCACGCTCCAGACTGGACAAACCGCTGAACAGGGAACTGGCACAGACAACCGGCAGTCCGGTGGTTTCACGGATAATCTGCGCCGCCTGTTTTTCCAGTATGCCATTGTTCCTTGTGCCGTAAATTTCACAGATGGCACAGCCTTCCACATCGCAAAACCATTCCTGTGCATGAGAACGCAGGAAATCCCAGTCCGGTTCCTGAAGAACCTGTCCGGTGATGGTGGTCTTACAGGGCAGATACCGGATGTCATCCGGGTCAGTAAAGCCATAATCCGCACCAAACCGCTGGATGCCCTTGCGGTCAATTCCCATCAGGAGCAGCCGCGGACGGCGGAATTTGCCTTCTACACAGGCATTGGTGGACAGCGTGGTGGACAGACCGGCGACAGAAGCCTGCCGGCACAGCTCCGGGTCAAGACCATCCAATGCTTCCAGAATGCCGCGGGTCAGGTCATCATAGGTGGTTAACGCCTTGTTATGGCTGATAATTTTTCGTGAATCAAAATCGTATAAAACTGCATCGGTACAGGTGCCGCCGGTATCAATACCTATGGCAAGCTTCATGAAACATCCTCTTTTCTCCGGGTACGGCAAAGCCGGAAACAACACCCGGTCAGTTTACATTTCATTATACCATGCCGAGGTGCCGGATGATAGAACGATTGTATCACAACGGTATGAAAATTGTATTTTTTTGCGTAAATTTCCCAGAAACAGCAAAAATACTTGCACAGAAGAAGGGATAACGCTATACTGTAGGACAAACAGAAACACATGGTGGAGGGACAGAGATGCGTATTGCAATCATAGGATGTATGGTAATGAACCGGGAAATCAGCCGCCTTGCGGCAGACAGCAGGCATGTGGTGCGGGTATGGTGGCAGCGGCAGGGACTGCATGATACGCCGGATATTTTGCGTGCAGAATTACAGAAAAATATTGATGCAATTGAACGGGAAAATGAGCAGCTGCGTCTCAACCAGCGGTTTGAAGCAATTGTTCTGGCTTATGGTCTGTGCTCCAATGGTGTCATTGGCCTGCGCAGCAGAAGCCTGCCGGTGATTGTCCCCCGCTGTGACGACTGCATTTCCCTGTTTCTCGGCTCCGCGGAACGCTACCGGGAGCTGTTTCATAAGCTGCCCGGTATCTATTGGTACAATCGGGGCTGGATTGAACAGGCATTTACCCCGTCTAAGGAAAATTATCGGCTCCAGCGGGAGGAATATGTACAGGAATATGGAGAGGAAAATGCAGATTATCTGATGGAATGCACCAACAACTGGATGACAAACTATCAGCATTGCGGCTATATCACCTGCCCATGCGGAGAACAGCCGGAGCATGAAGCCTATGCCAGACAGGCAGCGGAGGATTTTGGCTGGCAGTTTGAAAAGGTAGAAGGCAGCATGACATATCTGGATGCGGTGGTCAATGGTCCCTGGGATGATAAGAGGTTTCTGACCTGCCCGCCCTGCAGCCGGATTGAAGCGGATTATACCAACCGGAAGTTCCGCAGCATTCCCTGTGAGGTGGATGATTGGGAACATAAACAGGAAAGTCGGTAAAAATGTACCAAAAACGGCAATTGTGTACAAGAAGAAACCGGACACCCATAGTACAATATTCCTATCAGATTGATCCACGCAAAAGGAGAGAGTGACTATGAGTGAAGTTTTAAATGAAATCAGCGAGTGGCTGCAGAAGGGCCGTGCACCCAAGGTAAAGGCTGCTGTTACCAAGGCACTGGAAGAGGGCATTCCGGCAAATACGATCCTGCAGGACGGTCTGCTGGCAGGCATGGATATCATCGGTGCCAAGTTTAAGAACAATGAAGTATTTGTACCGGAAGTTCTGGTTGCAGCACGTGCTATGAACCGTGGTGTGGAAGTACTGAAGCCGTATCTGGTAGAAGCTGGCGTAGAGGAAAAGGGCACCGTTATTCTGGGTACTGTAAAGGGCGACATGCATGACATCGGCAAGAACCTTGTCCGCATGATGATGGAAGGCAAGGGTCTGAAGGTCATCGACCTGGGCGTAGATGTTCCGGTTGAATCCTTCCTGGATGCCGCACGTGAGAATGATGCTTCCCTGATTTGCTGCTCCGCACTGCTGACCACCACCATGGGTGAGATGAAGAATGTAGTTGACGCAGTAAAGGCTTCTGAGATGAACGGCAAGGTAAAGATCATGATTGGCGGCGCACCGATTACTCAGACCTTCTGTGAGCAGATCGGCGCAGATTGCTATACGCCGGATGCTGCATCCGCGGCAGAGGCTGCTCTGAAGTTCTGTGTGGAAGCTGCACAGTAATACAGATTTATATGGTAAAACAGAAGCAATTGCTCCAACCCGGGGCAGTTGCTTTTTGTTTTGGTAAAAACCGGAATCTGTGCTATACTATACATCTGATGAAATATGGAGGCGTTTGGCGTGAGGAAACTGAAATGAATCAAAGTAAGGGAACAGGAAAACAGTTGGAAAGCGGCATCCGGGAATTGATTGACTGCGGCGCATTGGAGCTGCTGCGCTGTCTGGAGGGCAATCCCAACGATATGTATATCCCCTATATGATGAATGATGCGCTGGAGGATTATTTCATCCTGACAGAGTGTACAGCAGTGGGGGAATTGAAAACAGAATTTCCCAGAGGGACAACGGTGGAACTGGTGCCGGAGCATCAGGGAAACAGCCTGATCCTGCACCGGCCGGATGGAACTTTATTGACATTACAGTATCAGCAGGCACAGGAAGTACAGCAGCTGTATCAATACCATACCATCGGACATTTCTGGCGGGATGGACAGGAGCAGTGGCGGCAGCTGGTGTATATCATCGGCACGATTTATGACAAGTGGAATTATATTGGAGCGGAAAGCTGCAATATGGCGGAGCAGGAACTGCTGCCGCTGATGACCTTTGCTCCGTTCCGGTACTGGTCTCCTATCCATGAGGAACTGGACTTTTATCCCGACAGTGAGGCAGGACTGGACTGCATGGAATTGCTGGCAAAACAGGCAGGTGATACCGTATATTTGTCCCTGCTGCGGCAATATCGGCAGCATCCGGATATGACAGAACAGCTGGCATGGGAACTGGCAAAGCCGGAGCGCAGGGCATTGTATCAGGTGATTTGGGAAAAACTGTCCCGGGCTGCATCCGGTTATCCGGTGCGGGATTATGGCATGGTGTTAAATACCCGCATCGCATCCCAGCGCAGACAGGTCACGGAGATGCTGTATCAGCATGGCTTTGAGGGCAGATACCCGTGTTTCCGTAAGAATACCATGCAGGTAGTTGCCGCAGAGGAGCATCCCTTTACGGTATTTGGTCTGGAATACGCGGATTTCACCTTCCGCATTCAGTTTATGGTTTCTCATACCAAGGAGCCCCAGCTCGTTTGGAATGCCGGTTTCTTTGAAGGAACCGGACGAATTGCACATTCTTTGTCAGAACTGGAAACAATGCTGTAAAAAGAAAGAATCATCGCAATCCACTGGAGATCACGATGATTCTTTTTTGTATTTTATGGTTTACAGATGCCGCAGGGAGAATAGCCGGACTGGATTAGATTGTCACGGGAATCTGTCGTGGTTTCCTTGTTGGCAGGATCAATCTGTTTTACACCGCCGCAGTCGGATTCATGGAACTTTTTGGAGCTGGTGTTCAGCACATAGGTGGTTTTTTCGGAGACAGAAGCCGTGTCCGGCTTTTCTTCCGATTCCAGCCAGCTGTTACCGGTGGCATAATCAATGCAGACAAATGGCTGTACATTGTAGCAATAGACATTGAACAAGATGCCTTCACCGTCATCCTCTACGGATTTTGCCTCCATCTGTACGCCGCTGGCGACCAGATTGTCCCCTTCATAATACGGAGTAACACGATAGAGTACATGGTTGTCGGTTTCCTTAATGTAGTCAGCTACCATGTTTTCAAATGGCAGCATACCGGTGACATTCAGATACCGGGTACCGGTAATCAGATTTTGCTTGTTGGCATTTTCAGCAGTCAGCTGGTATCCGATCAGATGGCAGCGGTTATACAGGTATTTTCCATCTACACAATCATATTTTACGGTTTGCCAGCCGGAGGGCTTGACTGAACCGATGGAACCACGGCTTTCCGTCGGCATCAGATCGGAACCAATATTGGCATATGCCACACCACAACGGCCCAGCTCATCCAGTTCACTGTATGTTTCAAAGGATTGTTCCGTCAGATCAGATTCATCGAAATCCGGCTGGTTGTCATTGATTTCCACATAGGGATCACCGGAGTAGTCCGGAATATCCGAAAGGGAATAGGAGGTGGACGGAGCCTGTGTCCCAAGCTCTGCAGAACAGCCCGGCAGAAACAGTATGGTCAGCAAAAGCGGGATCAGGAAAAAAGAAAATCGTTTCATACATGTACTCCTTGTGAACAAATGATGTTTTTTTCTATTATACCATAGATTGCCGGGAACTGCCGGGTTTTCTTCTGTATCATATTTGTGTATTGGCATGTTTTGTGATACAATAAGCATGTTTTGTAAATGATTGAGATGAATTGAGGGATAAGATGGCATTGAATTTGACAGAGGGAAGCGTGTGGAAAAATCTGATACGATTTTCCTTACCGTTTTTCCTTTCTTATTTTTTGCAGACCTTATATGGCCTTGCGGATTTATTTATTGTGGGTTTATACAATGGTGCGGATATTACCACAGCGGTTTCCGTAGGCAGCCAGATCATGCACATGATTACGGTCATTGTAGTGGGTTTGGCTATGGGCTGTACCGTGCTTATCAGTCAGGCGGTAGGTGCCAGACAGATGAAACGGGTATCCCATACCATTGGCAATACGATTACCCTGTTCCTTGGGATTTCCATTGCCATGAGTGTGCTGCTGATTGCGCTGCTTCATCCGATTATGCAGGTCATGTCGGTTCCACCGGAATCATTGGCACAGACACGGGCGTATCTGACCATCTGTTTTCTGGGGATTCCGGTAATCACAGCATATAATATTCTCAGTGCAGTGTTCCGTGGTTTAGGAGATTCTAAAACACCGATGTATTTTGTGGCGGCAGCCTGTGCCATCAATATCCTGCTGGATTATGTCCTGATCGGTGTATTTCAGATGCAGGCCATTGGTGCCGCACTGGCAACCGTATTTGCCCAGACCTGCAGTGTCATTTTTGCCTGCGTTGTGATCGCACGGAAGGATATGGGCATTCATCTGTCTGTCAGGCATCTGGTACCGGAAAAGAGACTGGTTGGCTCCATGCTGCAAATCGGATTTCCGGTTGCGCTGCAGGACGGTTTGGTACAGATATCTTTTCTTGTCATCACTGTAATTGCCAATATGCGCGGCGTGGAAATTGCCGCCGCTGTCGGCATTGTGGAAAAGATTATCAGTATTCTGTTTCTGGTACCGTCCAGTATGCTTTCGGCAGTTTCTGCCATTTCCGCACAGAATATCGGAGCAGGACTGCATCGGCGTGCACTGGATACATTGAAATACAGTATTATGATTACCGTTGGCTTTGGCTTTGTGATCAGTGTCATCATCCAGTTCATTTCAGAACCGGTAGTGGGACTGTTTACCAGAGATACTGCTGTCATAGTCTATGGCGGACAGTATCTGCGGTCCTATGCAAGTGATTGTATGTTTGCCGGCATCCATTTCTGTTTCAGCGGATATTTCTGCGCTTATGAGAAATCCATTTTCTCGTTTATCCATAATATTGCGTCCATTCTGCTGGTGCGTATTCCGGGGGCATATCTGGCTTCCATCTGGTTCCCGGACACCTTGTTCCCTATGGGCATAGCAGCACCGGCAGGCTCTGCTCTGTCTGCTCTGATTTGTGTAGGTATTTATTGGAAGGTATTCCGTCAGGGCAGGCGAATCTGCCGGAAGGAGTGAGTTGATAGATGTATTTTGAAGAATTAAAGCAAAATCTCATCGGTTTGGTAAAGGAATCCCAGCTCAAACTGGGATATTCTGATACGTCATGTAATCTGTATTATCCTGCAGAAGCACTGAACCATTTGCTGGGAACAGAGCTTCCGATTCCACAGCTGGAAACCGCATTGCAGGAGTTTGGAACCTATGCTGCGGAAGAACTGGGGATGGTGACGTTTTCCCGCAAGGGAGAGTTGTTTTGCCTGACGATACCGAAGGAAGGTGCCGCCTATGTCCATGAACATGTGGAGAACAATGGCTTTTTGGAAGCGTTTATTGATTGTATGCGGGATGGACATTGCACCATCGAAGAGGTTTTAGCAGTATTCCATCGGTTTTCCAACCATGTAACGGTGGAAAAATCGAACAATGAGGAATTTGATTATCTGATTTATTTCACAGATGGTGTCCCAGACAACTATCGGTACTGTCTGCATGAAGAATTTGGACACATGATTTATCACCGGTTTACACCGCGGGAATTTGAAACATTTGCATTTTGAGCCAGATTGAGCAGGAGCGTTTGTTCCTGCTCTGTTAAATTCCGGTAAGTACCAGGCTGTAAGGCTTCATCCAACGGGATACCGGCAAAGCTGGTACGCTTCAGGGCAACTGCCATACAGTCAATTGCTTCCATGAGCCGTTTGATTTCATGGCGTTTGCCTTCGGTGAGCAGGATTTCCAGACGGGAAACCAACAGCTCCGGCTGTTCTTTTAGCAGGAATTTTCGGTTTTCAAATATCGGAACAGGCAGATCACATAGTTTTTCCCGCTGGAGCATGCGGACAGATTTTGCCCGGAGCGGCTGCTGTAAGCCTTTGACCAGAATACCGGTTTGCAGCAGCTGAAGCTTTTCTTCAGAAAGATTTCCTGCTGCCCAGACGTGATACTGCTTTTCAATGTGATTTTCCGGTGCAAGCAGATGGCGGTTGAGTTTTCCGTCATCGGTAATCAGCAGAATACCCACAGAATGTTTATCCAGCCTGCCCATGGGGAACAGACCCTGGCGTTCTTCCGGTGGAAAGTAATCCAATACAGTGGTATGCTGTGCATCCCGGCAGGCGGAAACACAGCCCGTGGGTTTATGGAACATATAATAACGGTATGTTTGTGGAAATGATTTGCGTGCCATGGGATTACTCCATTTTAACCGTCAGATAGACCGGCGAAAAAAGCTTCAATTTCAGCCCGGGAAGCCTGCACACTGCCTTGGGCAAGAAATGGTTTTCCGCCGCCGCGGCCATGTAACGCCTGATTCATGGCACGGACTATATTGCGGGTGTCTCCATCAAGCTGACCCACAGCATATTTATAACCGGTTTCATCTGAACCGGAAAAGACAGCACACCAGCCTCCGCAGGTTTCCATGACAGCAACTACCAGCTTTCGTACACTGAACGGCTCCAATCCCTCCTCGAACAGGACAACATTGCCGGCATTCTGCAATTCTGCTGCCTTTTTTTCAAATGCAGCAGTTTCCAAAGCACTGATTCTGGCAGCAAGTGCATTGTTTTCCTGTTTCAGACGCTGTACAGCGGCGGCAGTTTCCAGAGGCTTGGCAGAAAGGGAGACAGAAATGGCATGGTTTTGGGTGCGCACAGCATGACAATATTCCCATGCACGCTGCCCGCACAGCATTTCAATACGGCTGCCAGACTTATGTTTTTGTATGGAGAGCAGCTGAATCAGACCGATTTCACCGGTATGCAGTACATGCAGACCACAGCAGGCACAGGTATCATAACCGGGGAAGGTAACAATGCGGACTTTGCCGGTCAGCTCTTTTTTGGAACGGTAATCCAGCGTTTGCAGAGTTGCCGCATCCGGACAGGTAATTTCAGTTTCCAGATTGTCCCAGACCGCCTGATTGGCAAGCCGTTCATATTCCGGCAGTTTTTCAGAGGACAGGGGAAGGTCAAAATCAATGGTAATGACATCTTTACCCATATGGA
>CAMBYS010000052.1 GCA_945872165.1 uncultured Clostridia bacterium
GGCGCAGCCTGTCTGATCAGTTTACGGAGGACCAGCTGCGGGAGGCTTATCGCGAACTGTATGAGCTGGAACAGAATGGCTATCTGTTTGCCGATGATGCGTATATCAATATTGCAGCAGCCATTCCTACCGGTGCCCCCATCAAGGCATTGTGCCTGCATGTGTCCCATGACTGCAATCTGCGCTGCAAATACTGCTTCGCTGAAACCGGTGATTTTGGCATGGGCAAGCGTATGACCATGGACTTTGAGGTGGCAAAGAAGGCCATTGATTTTGTGATTGAAAAGTCAGGTGCACGCCGCAACATTGAAATTGACTTCTTCGGCGGCGAACCGCTGATGGCATGGGATACCGTCACAAAGACAGTGGACTATGCCCGTTCGCTGGAACAGGAAAAGAACAAGAAATTCCGCTTTACCATCACCACCAACGGCCTGCTGCTGGATGATGAGAAGATTGATTATATCAACAAGAATATGGATAACTGCGTTCTGTCACTGGATGGCAGAAAGTGCATCAACGATGAAATGCGCCCGACAGCCGGCGGCGCAGGCAGCTATGATGTCATTGTACCCAAGTTCAAGAAGCTGGTTTCCCAGCGCGGTAAGGATCGGGATTATTATGTTCGCGGTACCTTTACCAGCAAAAATCTGGACTTTACCAAGGATGTACTGGCCATTGCAGATGAAGGCTTTGACCAGCTGTCTGTAGAACCGGTTACCAGTGAGCCGGGTACCGGCTATGATATCAGCGAAAAGGATCTGCCGCGTATCGGTGAGGAATATGAAAAGCTGGTAGATGTCATGCAGGAGCGCCGTAAGGCAGGCAAGGGCTTTAATTTCTTCCATTTCATGGTGGATCTGCAGCAGGGCCCCTGTGTCATCAAGCGCCTGCGCGGCTGTGGTGCCGGTTATGAATATGTGGCAGTGACACCGGATGGGGAAATTTATCCCTGCCACCAGTTTGTAGGCCATCCGGAATTCCGGCTGGGTACGCTGGATGACGGCAAATTTGATATGGATATTTCCAATCATTTCTCCGGCCTGAATGTATGCACCAGACCCAAATGCAAGGATTGCTGGGCAAAATTCTACTGCTCCGGCGGCTGTGCAGCAGCAAATTTCAATATGAACGGAGATATCGAAACCCCCTATGAAATGGGCTGCGAACTGCAGAAAAAGCGTCTGGAATGTGCAATTTACCTCAAAGCAGCGGAGATGCTGGAAGATTAATTTGGCAACCTTCCAAAATAAAAAAACTTTACGGAAATCTGGTTGAAATTTGAAGAATTCGCTCTATAATGTTTATCATAAAATACGGATAGGATCTCACATGTCCGTTATCCGTCCATGCGAATCTTCCCCTCGCCGGACGGGAAAACATAGTAGAGGTGATAATTATGCCACATAGTATTGGACTTGGCATGATCGGTAAAAGCGAGCTCTCCGATCGCCTGCTGGAAGGCATTTTGCGAAATAATGTTGTTTCCGGAAAGAATATCCATATCGCGGAAAAGGACGCAAAAATGCGTGACCATTATCTTGGTCTGGGTGTGGACTGCACACCGGATGTTTCCGCTTCCATGCTTCGTTCGGAAATTATGATTCTGTCCGGTGTGAAAAAAGAATTTTCCACCATGCTTTCCTCTTTCTGCGGTACAACCCGCGGCCGTGTGCTGGTTTCCATGATTCCGGGACGCAGCTGTGAATATATACAGGAACGTGTTGCCAAGGCAACCCATGTGGTTTGCGTGGAAAGCCGGGAGGAGGATGGCAGACATGTCAGCCATCTGACCTATTCTTCGCGTTTTCCGAACCATATGAAATCAGCTGTGGAGGATATTTTCCGTTCCATCGGTGACATTGAGACCGAACAGCTGTAAGCACAACCAAATAACAGAAGCATAACAGATACAGGCTGAGAATATGTTGTTAGCAGGGAACCGGAAAGGGGAACAGCGATGAAACAGCATATTCTTGGCTTTTCTGTTGTCCGGCGGCTGCGGCAGTCGCCGGTATTTGCCTTCCTGCTTGCTGTGCTGCTGTGCGGCATGCTGGCAGGCTGCGTGACCGGCATGCATATCCCCCAGGGAAATGAAACCTATGTCAGTGAACTGGCACAGCTGCTGGCAAGCAATGCGGTGGGGAAAATGCCTTCTGTCCGCACGGTTGCCGCATGTCTGGCAGGAGCTTATGGCTGGATGCTGGCGGCTGTGATACTGGCAGCCATACCGGGACGGCTGCTGTGGATTGCCCTGCTGATGGCAGTGCGGGGCTTTCTGCTGGCCTTTGCAGCAGCAGCGGTGCTGACACAGTCCGGCTTGCTGGGAGTGTATATCTGCCTGGTTTCCATTGGTATTTCTGCGGTGCTGTGGCTGCCTGCCATGCTACTGACCAGCACGGCAGTGCTGGATGTGGGCATGAACCAGCAGCGGAATGGATATCTGTTTTCCCTCAAACGCAATGGAAGCGTACTGGTCATCAGTGCCATACTGCTGCTGGGATCAGTGCTGTGGCGGCTTTTGGCAGTGCCGGTGCTGATGGGACTTGTTGGGGCATAGAAAAAGACGTGTATGGCCTGAACCGTACACGTCTGATTTTTTTATGCTGCTTATAATTCCAGCACAATGCCCAGCACAGCACCGATGATGATAAATATAATGGGGTGTATTTTGGGCAGCTTGATGACACAGAGCAATGCTGCAAGGTAAACCACAATGGGCAGAATCCGGATCAGATCCATGACGGAACCGCTTGTCTGAAATGCAGAGATGTCAAACAGGGACATCAGGAATACCTCAAACATGGCGCCGGCAATCAGACCTGCCGTAGCGGGACGAATGCCATAGAACACATGGTTTACCAACGGGGAATCCTTAAATTTCTCCATAAAATGGGAGACAATCAGGATAATCAGATAAGAAGGCAGAACCAGGGAAAGGGTGGAAACAATGGCGCCCGGAACACCTGCGGCATGGAAACCCGCATAGGTGGACATATTGATGCCGATGGGGCCGGGGGTGGATTCCGAAACAGCGATCATATCTGTCAGCTGACTGACAGAATACCAGGTATGCCGCAGGGCAATCTGCTTGAGAAAAGGCAGGGTAGCCAGACCGCCGCCGATTGCGAATAATCCGGTTTTGAAAAATTCAAGAAACAGCTGTAAATATACCATGGCTTACTTCGCCTCCTTTTTTCCGCCATGCAGCAGAAAGCCGATGACACCGCATACCACAACTGCAACAATCGGGGAGATATGGAACAGTGCCACCGCGGCAAAGCTGCAAATCAGAATCAGCAGTGTGGCAATGTCACGGACATTTTTGCGGCTCATGGTGTAGATGGTTTTGGTGACAAGGGCACATACCACCACCCGGATACCGGAAAAGGCATGCTGTACCGCCGGATATTCGGCAAAATGCGTCAGGAAGGACGCAATCATGGTAATGATAACCAGAGAGGGGAAAATAATGCCTAACGTGGTAAAGAGGGCACCCAGAGGGCCCCGCTTGCGGTTGCCGATATATGTGGCAACATTGACGGCAATGACACCCGGGGTACACTGTCCGATGGCATACATATCGGTCAGCTCGTCCTCGGTGCACCAGCCTTTTTTCTCTACGACCTCCCGCTGCAGCACCGGCAGCATGGCATAGCCGCCGCCAAAGGTAAAGGCTCCCACACGGGCGAAGGTAAGGAACATGGATACTAATTCACGCATGAATGGTCAGGACTCCTTTATTCTATGATATTCAGGTCATCGAAGCAGAGCTGCCGCTCTGCCAGATTGTCAATCAAAAGGCCGCAGCGCCGGGCATATCGGACCGTATAGGCAGTGCCACCGGGCACACCGTCAAAAAAGCAGATGCACCGGCTGCTGTGCTCTACCAGAAAACGGTCACGCAGGGTATAGCATTCCGGGGCATATTTTGCTGAAACCGGAACTGTTTTTGCTGCCCGGGACAAAACGGCATGATATCGCCGCTGCCATTGCGGCTCCCAGGATTGCTCCATGCCCGGAAAGGCGACCGCAGCCCACAGGTCAATGGCATGGCCCTGCTCCTGCAGTTCCAGCACTGCTTCTGCAGCCCACAGGTCAAAACCCCGGCTCATGCCGGACAGAAAATGCCGATAGCCGGCACCGGATGCCCGTCGGATCGACCAGCGCAGACGCTGCAGCATCCGGTCAAAGGCAGCAGAGCCTTCAGGCAGGTCTGGCGGCATTTTTTCCGGACGATAACCGGAGAAACAGCAAATGGAGGATTTCATTGCAACACCTTCCTCTGGTGGAGATACATTTCTTATCATACTACGACATGGAAAAAAAAACAACCGGTTTGAAATTGCCCCCATGTATATGGTATAATATCCAAAAGATAGGATGAAAAGACAGAAGTCTGCAAACAATCACAACCTGTGCCGGATACAGATGGGAAGGAAACCGCAGAAACAGGCTTTTACTGGAGAAGGAAGTATGGTATACTGATACCAACAAGGAGAGAAAAGGAGGGGACTGTTCTGCCGAAGAAAACAAATGCCGGTGCCGAAGCGCATCCGATCAGGCAGATTGCAGGTGCCATGGTGCGCAGTTATTTTACAGACGGCATACCGAAGGCATCCGCGGAGCTGTCCTATTACCTGCTGTTTTCGATTTTTCCAATCCTGCTGGTGGTAAGCACGCTGATGTCTTTCCTGCAGATTTCCCAGGTAACACTGCTGCGGTTTCTCAGCCTGCTGCCCGGTGATATCCAGCGCATCATTTCCCCGATCCTGACACGGTATCTGGGCAATCTGACGCCATTTACCTTTATCAGCCGGATTATCCCGTTCAGTCTGCTGGGCATTTATTTCATGAGCCGGACCATGAGCTCTCTGCTGCATACCGTCAACCGGATTTACAACATTCCGAACCGGCGGGGCGGCATTGGTCAGTTGATTTTTGAGGTGATCTGCGCAGCAGGTCTGATTTTTGCCATTGTATTTACCTTTGTGCTGTGGATTCTGGGACGGAATGTCCGACAGTTTGTTTCCCAGTATCTGCATTTGCAGATTCCCAGCCAGCTGCAATGGCTGTGGAGCAGCGGCCGTTTTATCATCGCAATCGGCTTTATGTTCCTGCTCGTCCTGATTTTATGCTATTTGTGTCCCAATTGTATCATGAAGCTGCGGGATGCGCTGCCGGGCGCGATTTTTACTGTGCTGACCTGGATTGTATGCACCGTGCTTTTTTCGTTCTATATTACCCATATCAGCCAATATGATGCGCTGTATGGCTCCATCAGTGCCATTATGGTTTTGATGCTCTGGATGTATCTTGTCGGGATTATTCTGATTCTGGGGTTTGAACTCAATCTGATCCTGATGAAGCGCAGCCATAAAAATTTCATCTGCAAGGGAAAGCCGTGGTATGTACGGGCAATCTCTAACCATACAAGGAAAACAAGCAGAAAACGTGTAAGAAGGAAGGTACGTTAACATGAAAGTTGTAGCATTTAACGGAAGCCCGCGCAAAGGCGGCAATACGGAAATCTGTCTCAAGCTGATTGAGGAAGAACTCAATAAGCAGGGAATTGAAATGGAAATCGTACAGGTAGGTACCAAGGCAAAGCCATGTCTCGCCTGCTACCACTGTCTGGATACCGGCGATGGCTATTGTATCCAGCAGGATGAGGTGAACAGCTGGATTGACAAGATGACCGAAGCAGACGGCATCATTCTGGCATCTCCGGTATATTACGGCGGCATTGCAGGCGGCATGAAATGCTTCCTTGACCGTGCGTTCCTGACCGCAGGCAACAAGCTGCATCACAAGGTTGGCGCAGCAGTGGTAACCCTGCGTCGTTCCGGCGGTCTGGAGACTTACCAGCAGCTCAATGCTTATATGAATACCATGGAAATGGTGATGGCAACATCGGACTACTGGCAGGTAGCACATGGTATGAACAAGGGCGAAGTCACACAGGATACCGAGGGCGTGGAGGTCATGCAGAAGCTGGGCCGCAATATCGCATGGCTGCTCAAGCTGATCGAGCATGGCAAGGGTGTCATTGATCCGCCGGAAACCGGTGCACGTACTATGACTAATTTTATCCGTTGATACGGTTCTAAAATCAAAATCACCTCTGCTTTTGGTACTTTTGTGGAAATTGGATCGCAAAGCAGGGAAATAAAGACATTTCATTTGACAAAACAAAACACTATGATATAATGAACCCAAGGAGAGGATTCCGGTACATTCACCCTTTTAGTATCGGATTCCGGTAAAGGCATTTACTTAATTTAGGAGGCTATTGACTATGACAAGAGCAATTCGTGTAAAGAATACCGAAGACATTCAGAAGATCAATAAGATCGTTACCAAGTTCCCGTTTGATGTATGGATTCATGGCAAGTCCGGTATGGTAGACGCAAAGTCCCTGCTGGGCATGTTCCTGCTGAGCCTGAATGAGCCGCTGAGACT
Organism: uncultured Clostridia bacterium; assembly: GCA_945872165.1. GTDB lineage: Bacteria > Bacillota > Clostridia > Oscillospirales > Butyricicoccaceae > Butyricicoccus_A. Next base: position 6,463 of record CAMBYS010000052.1, read on the forward strand.
GGTTATCGAGGACGATATCGACGCAAAGCAGGTAAAGAAGCTGTTCAGCGATCTGGAAGATTACCTGGACATCGAGGACGACGACGAATAAAATCCATCGGATTGAAACAGCGGAGCAGCATTGCTCTGCTGTTTTTTTGTCCAGGAAAAAAGCCGGATGCAGGGCAATCCTGTTTCCGGCTGGTATGTTTATGTATCATATTTGGCCCGCAGATAGGCGATCAGTGCCGGAGTCCGCAGGGCAATATCCTCCTGGGTCACACCCCGAAGGCAGGTGATTTCATCCTTCAGCCGGTCAGAGCCGGTAATCAGACAATAGCCTGTGCGGGTTTCCGCGCAGATGCGGATGGGCATTGGTTTCCAGCATTGCCCCAAACCGGCAGTCCGCTGTTCATACTGTGCCTTTTGCCGTTCATAGAGTGCATGTCCCGCACCTGTGTCCTGAATCTCACCGCAGAACAGCATCAGGTGGAGCACCTGTGCCAGTTCCATGGCACCTTCCAGACGGCGGTCCCAGTCATCATGCAGATAGGAGGCATCTTCGGGGTAATGGGCCTCAATGACGGACAAGGCGGTGCGGGCATAGTGAATGCTGGTATCCGGAAGCCGGGTAAAGGTATAGCGGTTTTCCAGCTGTTCCAGTACCGTCTCCAGCGGAACATCGCAGGGCTGGAGTGTTGGCAGATGCTGTTCCAGCAGCTGGTCTACCACATCGGCAGTCCGGCTGTCGATGCGCTGTTCTGTCAGCATATCAAAATAATCCATAGAATCCCTCCTGCTGCCAGTATAACAGAAAAACAGCCGGAGTGGAAGCCGCGTTGACATTGCGGAAGGGTTATGCTATGATTTTTTTGTTGGAAATACAAACACAACAGCCATACAACAGGGGTGCATGGCTGAGGATATCATGTCTGCCTGAGCGGACAAGAGGATGAGGAATGAACAATACGCATCGTGCAAAAAACGAACCAAACCGCGGAGCACAGACTGGCGCGGTCATTTGCGGCGCCTATGGACGGGGCAATACCGGTGATGATGCCATTCTGGACGCAATTCTGCAGGAACTGCGTCAGGTCGATCCGAAAATACCGGTATGTGTGATTTCCCGCAATCCGGAGGAAACCCGGGGCAAATATCCGGTACAGGCATGTTATACCTTCCGGCTGCGGGAAATCTGGCGGGAGCTGGGCAAGGCGGAGCTGTTTCTCAGCGGCGGCGGCAGCCTGATTCAGAATGCAACCTCCAGACGGTCTCTGTATTATTACCTGCTGACCCTGCTGATGGCAAAAAAACGGGGCTGTAAGGTCATGATGTATGGATGCGGCATCGGTCCGGTTTATGGCAGGTTCCACCGCTGGGCAGCCGGACGGGTGGTAAACAGCTGTGTGGATGTGGTCACACTGCGGGATGATGATTCTGTCCGTGAACTAAAACATATGGGCGTCCGGCGTCCGCGGATTGTCCGCACGGCAGATCCCACCATCAGCATTTGTCAGGCGGAAGCAGACCGGACAGCAGAGCTGCTGGAGCAGCTGGGCATTCCGTTGGATGGCGTCTATATCGGTTTCGGACTGAGGCAGTGGAAGGGCTTTGATCAGGCAGCGCCGAAAATTGCCCGTGCAGCACAGGATGCATGGGAACAGCATGGGCTGATACCGGTATTTATCCCCATGGAATATCCCAAGGACTGTGAAGCGGCACAAAAGGTAATACAGCATTTGCATTGTCCCTATTATCGGATTTCGGAACAGATTCCCATCAGCCAGACCATTGCAGTGCTTTCACGGATGTCCATGGTGGTGGGCATGCGTCTGCATGCGCTGATTTTTGCCGCAAAAAACGGCGTGCCCAGCATTGGTATTTCGTATGATATGAAGGTGGATGCCTTTTTGAAATCCATCGGCTGTGAAGATGCCGTGCTGCATGTGCAGTCCCTGACAGCGGAGCAGCTGATGGGACAGATTGACCGTGTGGTGCGGACACCGGAACACAGCCGTTGGAACAGGATTGCACAGCAGATTGCCGCAGAGGAGCGTGAGAACTTGAAACAGATGCGTGCACTTCTGGCATCAGAAGAACCAGAAAGTGAAGGGGAGACAACTGCCATGCAGGGGGAAGCATTTGGCATAAAATCCAAGAAAGTTTATCTGACCAGCCTGCATTTGAAACATGGCGGTGTGGAGATGGTGATTTCCACCCTTGCCAATGCACTGGTGGAGCAGGGCTTTGAGGTGGAGGTATTGTGTACCTATCGTCTGGGAGAGCCGGTCTATCCCCTGCATGACAAGGTAGTTGTCACCTATCTGACAGAGGATTCCCCCAACCGGCAGCAGTTTTCCGAAGCGCTGCACAGAAAAAATCCCATTGGGATTGCCCGGGAGGGTATTCGCGCCGTGCGGACCCTGTACCATAAGCACAGTACCATGAAGCGTGCACTCCGGCGGATCAAAGAGGGTACCGTGATTGCCACACGCAATGAACATGCCATTCTGCTGTCCAAATATGGCGCACCTGAGGTGCGGAAAATTGTCCAGCTGCATGCGGATCACCAGTTCAACAAGCGTCTGATTCACGATTTCCAGACCAAATATCAGAACATAGATTATTTTGTCCTGCTGGCGGATCAGACCACCCGGGAAGTACGGGAGTTCATGCAGGGACACAATAGCCGGATTCAATGCCTGACCATTCCGAATTTCATTGAGCCGCCGGAAATCCAGCCGGTTTCCCACAAGGAAAAACAGGTGATTGCAGCAGGCCGCCTGCATGCGGACAAGGATTTCCCATCCCTGCTGCGCATTTGGGCAAAGGTGGTCCCGTCTCATCCGGACTGGACCCTGAAGATTGCCGGCGAGGGCGAGCTGGAACAGATGCTCAAACAGTATGCCGTACAGCTGAAGATTGAAAACAATGTCTGTTTTACCGGTGCACTGGATCATCAGGTTCTGCTGGAGGAAATGGCAAAATCCGCCTGCTTTGCCCTGACATCGGTTTCCGAAAGCTTTGGACTGGTACTGGTTGAGGCCATGTCCTGCGGTACGCCGCCGGTTGCCTTTGACATCCGTGTAGGACCTGCCACAATCATAGAGGACACCGTCAGCGGCTTTCTGGTGCCTGACCGCAATGAGGAGCTGTTTGCCGGACAGCTGATGCAGCTGATGGATCATGAGGAGCTGCGGGATAAAATGAGTCAAAATGCCACGGAACGGGCAAAGATTTTCTATAAGGATCATGTGCTGCAGCAGTGGCTGAAGCTGTTGGGCAGATAATCTGCCGGACACCATGGCCTGCGGGACAAGTCAGCACAAAAAGGTCAAAAACTGTCGGAAAAGTGTTGGATTCGTTGGTAATTTTTCCGAGATTTTTACAAAAGTAAAACAAAGTATTGCACTTGCTGAAAGTCTGTAATACAATAAAAGTGAACTATCAATCCCTTTTCCAATCTGGCAGAAAGGAGTCCTGAGGATATGTTTGTTGTATGTTCCATGAACAGAACAAATGCCGCACACTGCATCAAGCGGTGTTTTCGTCAGGGCAATTTTTGGAGCCTTTTTGGGACTGATACCGGTCTGTAAGGAACAATTTGCAGGGCATCGTATATCTGTTACGGTGTCCTGCGTTTTTATTGGAAAAAATGATTGACTGTTGATTCAATGCTTGAAGGAGTTATTGTGATGAAAAAAGTTTGCATTGTTATGGGATCTGACAGTGATCTCAAGGTAATGGAAGGCTGCATGAACAAGCTGGATACCTTCGGTGTTCCATATGATGTACGCATTGTTTCTGCGCACCGTACCCCGGCAGCAGCAGAACAGCTGTCCCGCAATGCTGTAGCAGACGGCTATGGTGTCATCATTGCAGCAGCAGGCAAGGCTGCTCATCTGGGCGGTGTGCTGGCTGCACAGACTACTCTGCCGGTCATCGGTGTTCCGATTAAGTCCTCGTTTATGGACGGACTGGACAGCCTGCTGTCCATTGTACAGATGCCCTCCGGCATTCCGGTAGCAACAGTCGGTGTAAACGGTGCGGATAATGCGGCAATTCTGGCAGTACAGATGCTGGCATTGAGTGAGCCGGAGCTGAACGAGAAGCTGGTACAGTTCAAGGCTGACATGCAGGCTGCTGTGGAAGCAAAGGATGAAAAGATCCGCGCACAGTTCGCAAAGTAAGCTCGGATACCCTGCGGGCGGTTCACGGTCAAGGGACTTTGCCTGGTTTGGGGTAAACATACGCACATTTTCCCCCTGACAGCCGGGAAGATCTGGATATCCATCGTCAGATGTGCCCATGCTGTCAATCGCATTTACGTTTGAAATAAGGCTTTAGAATGAAATATAAAATGAGAAAAGCAGCACATACACCCTTCGGTGTCAGTGATAAGCTGCATGAGGAATGCGGCGTTTTCGGTGTTTATGTCAACAAGGAAGACGTCGGAAAGATCAGCCCGTCCCATGACGCATATACGGCTCTGTTTGCTCTGCAGCACAGAGGACAGGAGGCCTGCGGCATTGCAGTCAATGACAACGGTGTGATCCGCTGTCATAAGGACATCGGTCTGGTAAATGAAGTATTTGACCAGAAGATTCTTGACGGGCTGAAGGGTACCATGGGTATCGGTCATGTCCGCTATTCCACCACCGGTCAGCCGGCACGTGAAAATGCCCAGCCGGTATGTATTACACACTGCAAGGGCAATCTGGCCATTGCCCACAACGGCAATCTGGTTAACGCCGGCAAGCTGCGCAAGCAGATTGAGCTGGACGGCGGCATCTTCCGTTCCTCCTCGGACACGGAGGTTCTCGCTTATACCATTGTACGGGAACGTCTGAAGTGCGGCAGCATTGAACAGGCTGTGCTCAATTCCATGTATCAGGTGGAAGGCGCTTATTCCCTGGTTGTCATGTCCCCCCGCAAGATGATTGCGGCACGTGACCCCCATGGCTTCCGTCCGCTGTGCATTGGCAAGCTGATGCATTCCTATGTCTTTGCATCGGAATCCTGTGCACTGGATGCACTGGGTGCAGAATTTATCCGTGATGTGGAACCGGGTGAGCTGATTGTGATTGAGGACGGCGAGATGCGTTCCATGCACTGTGATATCAAGTGCGACCACACCATGTGTGTATTTGAGTACATCTATTTTGCCCGTCCAGACTCTGTGGTTGACGGCGCTTCGGTTGCCTATGCACGGCAGGAGGCAGGACGCTATCTGTTTGAAGAGCATCCGGTTGATGCGGATGTGGTTGTAGGCGTGCCGGACAGCGGCATTCCGGCAGCAATCGGTTATTCCAAGGCTTCCGGTATCCCCTATGATGTGGGTCTGATTAAGAACAAATACATCGGCAGAACCTTTATTCAGCCGGGACAGGATAAGCGGGAACGCTCTGTCCGTATCAAGCTGAATGCGCTGCGCAACAATCTGGAGGGCAAGCGTGTCATTCTGGTGGATGACTCCATTGTCCGCGGCACCACCTGTGCCCGTCTGGTTAAAATCCTGCGCAATGCAGGCGCCAAGGAAGTCCACATGCGTATTTCCGCACCGCCGTTCCTGCATCCATGCTTCTTCGGTACCGATGTGCCGGACCGTGAGTATCTGATTGCATATGGACGCACAGTAGAGGAAATCCGCCAGTTGGTAGGCGTTGATTCACTCGGTTATCTGTCGCTGGAGGCGACAAATAAGATTGCAGTAGGTGCACACTGCGGCTTCTGCAACGGATGCTTCAGCGGAACCTATCCGGTTGAAGTTCCGGACACAGTTGAAAAGAATATATTTGAAAGTGGGATTGGTGAAAATGGTTAATAGTCGTTCTGAAAGCTACAAGGCAGCAGGTGTTGACGTAACTGCAGGTTACGAGGCTGTCAAGAAAATGAAGCCCTTTGTTGAGAGCACATATATTCCGGGTGTTCTCGGTTCGATTGGCGGCTTTGGCGGTATGTTTGAGCCGCCGGTACAGGGAATGGAGCATCCGATCCTGGTTTCCGGTACCGATGGTGTAGGCACCAAGCTGAAGCTGGCTTTCCTGATGGACAAGCATGATACCGTTGGTATTGACTGCGTTGCCATGTGTGTCAATGACATTGC
>CAMBYS010000053.1 GCA_945872165.1 uncultured Clostridia bacterium
GGTGGATGTCAATACCGGTACGGCTGTGGGCATGCTCTGTCATGATGCGGGGAATATAGGGAATGTTGCGGATATACAGCTCATGAGCAATGCGGTAAATGAAAATAGCACGCAGACCCGGATAGGACAGAATGATCTGTTCCTTGCTGCCTGCTGCCGGATCACCGTTGAGTGCCGCTTCCACATCAATCAGCATAAGCTTTTGCAGACGGGGAAGCTCCAGCATCATTTCAGTAGCGGCTTCCTGGGCACGTACATCCACAGAGGAGGTCAGACCGCCTTCCTGATAGGAAAGGGCTACCTTGATCTGGGGATACAGGCGTTCATAAATATGTGTCAGCATCTGTCCGGCAAAATAGGGGGCAGAAGTCCGGGTGGGCTGCTCGGCGCCAAAATAACCCGGGAACAGAAGCTGATTTAAATCATTTAAAATATCAATAATGGCAGCACGATTCGGACGTTCGAGACCATCCTTATTGAAAAATAATTCGCTGGACTGATAGCCGGCCTGCAGCTGGCGTACAATGGAATCCAGCTGGTCATTGAATTGTGACATACGATGCTCTCCTTATATATGATGACTGTGTATGACAGTTAATCCTACCAAATCAGTATAACAAAATTTAGTATAGCAAGATTTGGGGAAGAATGCAATACACAAACGATATTGACAACGATCGGAGGAACAGACTATACTGGAACAAATACAGGTGGAGGAAACAGAACAGATGGAGGAATTTGCGCGTACAGAAGCGGTATTGGGAACAGATGCCATGGAGAAGCTGGCAAAGGCACGGGTTGCGGTATTTGGCATTGGCGGTGTGGGCGGACATGCTGCGGATGCATTGGCACGCAGCGGCATTGGTGCCATGGATTTATTTGATGATGATACGGTATCCCTTTCCAACATCAACCGTCAGCTGGTGGCAATGCATTCGACTCTTGGCAGGCAGAAGATTGAAGTGATGCGGGAGCATATTCTGGATATCAATCCTGCATGCCGGGTGACAGTGCACCGGATGTTTTATCTGCCCCAGACAGCAGACCGCGTGGATCTGAGCGTGTATGATTATATTATTGACGCAGTTGACACGGTTTCAGCCAAGCTGGAGCTTGTCTGCCGGGCAAAACAGGCAGATGTTCCGGTTATCAGTGCCATGGGAGCGGGGAACAAGCTGGACCCTACCCGTTTTGAGGTGACGGATATCAGCAGGACTTCCATGGATCCGCTGGCACGTGTTATGCGCAAGGAACTCAAAAAGCGGGGCATTTACCGGTTAAAAGTAGTATATTCTCAGGAACAGCCCGCTGTGCTCCGGCGGGAGATTGTCGGGGAAACCGTAGAAGGACGTCCGGGGGAAAGCAAAAAACAGGCACCGGGAAGCCTTGCCTTTGTCCCGTCTGTGATGGGACTGATTCTGGCAGGGGAAGTGGTCAAGGATATTGCGGGAATTGGTTAAGGCTGCCGCGGCGGGAAAACAGCTACAATTATGTTAAAGATATCCCCAGACAGCGGGATGACGGTTGACGGAACCGGCTTTTTCTGTTATGCTGAACCTGCAAAGGGAGTAGCTGGCACGATTTAGTCGTGTTTACATAGCCGTCAGTACAATTCATGGCGAATTCGGTTTGTAAATAATTAGCGAGACTTTGCTGCAAGACATTCTTTGCAGCATTGGTCTCGTTTTTTTATTTGCAGTCAAAAAGGAGGCCGCTGCAGCTGCTTCAAGGAGGAATCATATCATGTATATTGTACTGCAAGTTGTGCTTTTAGCGGTGGGCTTTGGTATGCTCATCAAGGGTGCGGATCTTTTTGTGGAAGGTACCAGCGGAATCGCGAGAAAATTCGGTATCCCGCAGCTGGTCATCGGTCTGACAATTGTGGCAATGGGCACCAGTGCACCGGAGGCTGCTGTCAGCATCACAGCCGCATTGAAAGGCAATGCGGATATCACCATCGGCAATATTGTGGGCAGTAATATTTTAAATGTGCTGATCATTCTCGGCGTTACAGCTGTCATTACCACCCTTGCTGTGGCACGCTCTACCATACGGTATGAAATTCCCTTTATGGTTGCCATTTCTGTCCTGCTTCTGGTGCTGGGACTGGATGGGACCATCACCCTGACAGACGGACTCATCCTGGCTGCTGCCTTTCTTCTGTATCTGGTCTATCTGTTCCGGATGGCAAAGAAGAAACCGGAGGAACAGGCGGTTCCGAACCGACAGCATTCCATCTGGATTCTGTTGATCGGAGCCGTTGCAGGGCTGATTCTGATTGTCTGGGGCAGTGATATCACGGTAGACGCAGCAACAGCCATTGCGAAATTCTGCGGCATGAGTGACCGGTTTATCGGCCTGACCATTGTTGCACTGGGGACATCCCTGCCGGAGCTGGTCACTTCCGTAACTGCTGCACGGAAGGGCAATGCGGACATTGCCATCGGCAACATTGTAGGCAGCAATATCTTTAACATTCTATTTGTGGTAGGATTGTCCGCACTGATTACGCCGATCCCGTTTGCACAGGCATTCCGTTTTGATACCATGGCTGCCATCGGAGCAGGTATCCTGTTGTTGCTGTGTTCGTTCCGCAATCAGAAGCTTGGCCGTTCCGCAGGCTGGCTGATGCTGGTTTGCTACGCAGCCTATTTCTGTTCGATTCTATTCTGATGATGCTGTACGGGCTGCCGCAGTTTTTCTGCGGCAGCTTTTTTCAGGTATGCGAAAAAAGGCTTGAAACAAACGTTTCAAGCCTTCTACATGGCGGAGAGTTAGGGATTTGAACCCTAGAACCGCTCATCACGGTTACACGATTTCCAGTCGTGCGCCTTCGACCACTCAGCCAACTCTCCATCTGCAATTTTTGCGCTGATCTCTCAGCAACGGTAGTTATTATACCGCAGGATGATACATTCGTCAACCCCAAATTTGAAAAAAATTCAAATTTTAGAAAACTTCGTTCCTGTAGCAGAGAAATTCAAAAAATTCCGGAAATGGTTGACAAGTCAGGCGCTTTGCGGTAAGATAGGAAACGTAGTTAGCTAATGCTAATTTATAGACGGAGAGATTTCTCCAGAGCATCCATAAAGACAACAGAGAGATTGCAGTATTCCGGGCTGAAAACCGGGGAAAATTCCCCGGATGCCAAGGAATCTTTTTTGACATCTAAAGTTAGCTAAAACTAATTAAAGGAGCATGTATATGAGCGTCGTAATTGTAGGCGGCAATGACTGTATGGTACGCCGGTATAAGGATCTTTGCAGACAATATGACTGCCAGGCCAAGGTATTTACACAGATGAAGGATGGTATGCGCAATAAAATCGGATGTCCGGACTTATTGGTTTTGTTCACCAGCACCATGTCGCATAAAATGCTGCGTTTTGCGCTGAATGAGACCAAAGGACAGGACAATATGATTGTCGCACGTTCCCATTCCAGTTCCATGTCCGCACTGCGCGGCATTCTGGAACAACATGCCGGAACGTAATCCGCGGCAGAAAAATTTTTATTGGAAAGGTTGGAAAACAACAATGGCAAAGGTAGCAGTCGTATTTTGGACCCAGGGAGGTCATACCGAAACCATGGCAAATGCAGTGGCTGAGGGCGCAAAGGGCAAGGGAGCAGAAGTATCCGTGCTGTTTTGCTCGGAATTCCATGCAGATCAGGTCAGCCAGTACGATGCAATTGCATTTGGCTGCCCGGCAATGGGCAGTGAAGTTTTGGAGGAAACAGAATTTCAGCCCATGTGGGATGCGTGCAGCATGAAACTTGGTGGCAGAAAGATCGGTCTGTTTGGCTCCTATGGCTGGGGCGTAGGAGAATGGATGGACAACTGGAAGACAGCAGCAGATGACTGCGGTGCAAGCGTTGTCCAGACCGTGGCATTGCAGGAGGACACCATCGACGATAACCTGAAGCTTTGCAGAGCACTGGGAGAAGCACTGGCATCATGCTGATTTCCTTGCGGCGAATGCTTGACGTACAATAGAAAAAAGCATATAATAGAGCGAAAAGACAGGGGAGCCTGTATTGGCTGAGAGTAAGCAGCACTGCTTAGACCCTTTTACCTGATTTGGGTAATGCCAACGTAGGAAGTCAAAAACTCATGATTTTGCTTGCGCAGACTGGGATTACCTAGGCTGCGCTTTTCTTTGCGCAGAAACAGGAATACCTGTTTTTTTCAGTGGCAGATTGGGGGCACCACCTTCTGCCGCTATATAAAATCACTGCTGTATCTGAAAGGAGAAAAAATGAAGATGAAGACAGCATTGACAATCGCAGGAAGTGATTCCTGCGGAGGCGCCGGCATTCAGGCGGATATCAAGACAATGACTGCAAATGGCGTATATGCCATGAGTGCAATCACTGCTCTGACTGCGCAGAATACCACCGGCGTAACGGGCATCATGGAGGCAACTCCGGCATTTTTACAGGAACAGCTGACCGATGTCATTGAAGATATCTGGCCGGATGCGGTGAAAATCGGTATGGTATCCTCCTGCAGCCTGATTGAAGTCATCGCCGATACCATTGAGAAGTATCAGCTCAAAAATGTAGTTGTGGATACGGTTATGGTTGCGACCAGCGGCGCAAAGCTGATCAGTGACGATGCCATCACCACCCTGAAGGAACGTCTGATTCCGCTGGCAACGGTCATCACACCGAACATTCCGGAAGCAGAAGTTCTGGCGGACATGAAAATTACCTCTCCGGAGGACATGGTAACAGCGGCAAAGAAAATCAGCGAGAGCTATGGCTGTGCGGTATTGTGCAAGGGCGGGCATAACATGAATGATGCCAATGACCTGCTGTATCGCAATGGTGAAACCAAATGGTTCTATGGAAAGCGGATCGACAATCCCAATACCCATGGTACCGGCTGTACGCTTTCCAGCGCGATTGCATCCAATCTTGCCAAGGGCATGGAGCTGGATGAAGCAGTAGAATGTGCGAAGCGGTATATTTCCGGCGCACTGGCTGCCATGCTGGATCTCGGAAAGGGCAGCGGCCCCATGAATCATGCATTTGCCGTTGAAGGAAACTATTAAATCAGGAGAGCGTTATCACATGAACTGGAAATTAAAAGATATTTTGATGATTGGCATTATTGGCGTACTGTTTTCCTTTGTGTTTCTCGGAGCAGATTATCTGGGAGCACTGCTGGTAGCAGTACTGACACCCTTTGGCCTGGGCGCACTGGGCTATGAGCCGATTTATGGTCTGTGGTTTATGGCTGCGATTGTTGCAACCTATATTATCCAGAAGAAGGGTGTAGGCATTGTTGCAGAAATGATTGCAGCGCTGATCGAAGTGCTGATGGGCAGCATGTTTGGCCCGCTGGTTTTTGTCACCGGCTTTGTACAGGGCTTTGGCTGTGAGCTGGGCTTTATTGTGACACGATATAAGCGGTTTGATACGCTGCCGGTTGTTCTTGGCTCGATTTTCTGCGCAATCTGCAGCTTTATCTGGAATTATTTTTCCTATGGCTATTACATGTATACCCTGCCGATTATCGCAGCAATGCTGGTTATCCGTATCATCAGTGCTGTTGTATTCGGTCTGATTGCCAAGCTGCTGGCTGATGGTCTGGCAAAGGCAGGCGTACTGCGGGGCTATGCACTGGGTATGAAGCAGTCGATGCCGGAGGAGATGGACTGAGTATGGAGCAGTCTGCCATCTCCTGCAGAAATGTAACATTTCGTTATTTTGAAACCTCCAAACCGATTCTGGAGCAGGTTTCACTGGAGCTTCCCGCGGGGAAAATTTCTGTCCTGATGGGCAGCAGTGGCTGTGGAAAAAGTACCCTTGCAGCGGTTTTATGCGGTCTGCTGCCGGAAAACGGCGGTTTCCTTTCAGAGGGGACAATTGCATTGTTTGGAACACCGCTGAAGCAGCTGTCACCGGTAGAACGGGCGAAGGAAATCTCCATGATGTTCCAGAATCCGGATCTGCAGTTCTGCATGCAGACCCTGCGGAAGGAACTGTATTTCTGTATGGAAAATATCAGCATTCCACGGGAACAAATGAAATCCCGGGCGGAAGAGGCTGCCAGGGCAATCGGGATGGAGGAGCTGCTGGACCGGCCGCTGCATACCCTCTCAGGAGGAGAGAAACAGCGTGCGGTTCTGGCATGTATTTATTTGCTGGACGCAAAGTGCATCCTGCTGGATGAACCATTTGCCAATCTTGACCCAGCATCTGTACAGGAGCTGATGATGCTGCTGCGCAGGCTGTGCCGGGAACAGGGGAAAACCATCGTGGCAATTGACCATATGGCTGACCATTGGATGGGAACTGCAGACCATTTCCTGCTATTAGGGGAAGGCGGAAAGGTGCTGTGCCAGGCAAATACAGCTGCCGAGGTAGAACAGGCAAAGGAACAGTTCCGGCAGCAGGGGGTTGCTTATCCGGGTATTTGGAAGGAAACACACATTCCGCCACTGGAGCATGACAGCAAGGGGAACTGCATTTCTTTGCAGGGGTTGACCATGCCAAAGGTTCCGCAGAAACGGAAAAAACGCTGGAAACAGCCGGAGGTATCGGGGGAACAGACCCTGTTGGATGCAGGTGAAGCAGTATTTCCGGCGGGACGGATTACGGCAATCCTGGGACACAGCGGATGTGGAAAAACCTCACTGCTGATGACTTTGCTGGGGCAGAGAAACTATCTGGGGAAAATAGAAATTGAAACAAAACAGGGCCGCAGAGATTTGCGGGATATGCGTCCGGCAGAACACTTTGGGACCATTGGCATTGCGTTCCAGAATCCGGAGAACCAGTTTGTCACACAGAATGTGGCGGAAGAGGTTGTGGATGGATTGCGCAGTCGGTATCCGAAAAAAACACCGGAGGAGCTGAAAACTCTTGCTCTGGAGCTGCTGGACAGCTGTGGGCTGCGGAAATATCAGAAATATTCACCGTATATGCTGAGCCAGGGACAGCAGCGCAGACTGGCTGTGCTGGCGGTACTGGCAGGTGGACAGCAGGTATTGCTGCTGGATGAACCTACCTATGGGCAGGATTATCGTTCTGCCCGTGCTTTGATGGATCAGGTCAGGGAACAGGTAGAACGGGATGGACTGACCGTACTGATGACCACCCATGACCGGGGACTGGCAGAGGCTTATGCGGATGTGCGGTATCAGATGCATGACCGCTGTCTGGAACGGGAGGTGGATCCGGCATGAGATTTCACTGGCTGGAACGGGTTAATCCGTTCGTGAAAGCAGTCACCATTCTGCTTTGCGGCATTGTGCTGGCCTTTACAAAATCCTGGCAGCTGGCTGTTGCAATCGCTGTTGTTTGTCTGGTATCATTGGTTTTGGGCACCCATTGCAAATGGTCATCCATGGCAAAAACCTTTGGACCGGCCATTTTGATTGCCGCAGCGGTTTTCTATTCCGGTCTTGTCTTTGGCAAACCGGATACCGGAGCGGAACCCATTTATTCCGCCTCCACCATGGGGGCAGCTCTGTTGATGAGCAGCCGGATTCTGGCTTATGTCAGCATGGGACTGGCATTTGCACTCTCCAGTGACCGGGAGGAATTTGTGGTATCCCTGATGCATCAGGCACATTTCAAGCCCAAATTTGCCTATGGCGTGCTGGCGGCACTGCATCTGCTGCCAACCCTGCAGCGGGAATGGCAGGAGGTATGCCTTGCTTATCAGGTGCGCGGACGGAAAAAGGGTGTATTTGGCCCATTGTTCAATACCCTGGTGAACAGCATCCGCTGGTCGGAAAATGTTGCCATGGCAATGGAGTCTAAGGGCTTTGATGGTGACGGAAAACGAACCTATGCAGTGGTCACCCGTGTGCGTGCCGGAGACATTCTGTTTGTCATCAGCTGCTTTGCACTGCTGGCAATCGGTATCTTTATGATTTAAATGACAGTAACCATTGTTTAAAAAGGAGAATATGATTATGAAGGTTTCAGAACGTCTGTATAACAGCATTATTGATCTGTGGGAAAAGTACAATGAGCATCCGTTTGTCAAGGGATTGGCTGACGGCACTCTGCCGATTGACAAGTTCCAGTTCTTTATGATTCAGGATCATCTGTATCTGATGCAGTATGCCAAGGTATTTGCCATTGGTGTCCTCAAGGCAAAGTCTGAGAAGGACATGCGCCTGTTTGCCGGCCTGATTACCGCAACACTGGATACGGAAAATGCCATCCATCAGAGCTATCTGCGCCGTCTGGGCATTTCCAGAGAAATGATTGACCAGGCAAAGCCCAGCATTGTGACCGATTCCTACACCAATTATATGATTGCCATTGCAGAAAAGGAAGGCCTGGGTGAACTAATGGCAGCAGTACTGTCCTGCTCCTGGAGCTACAAGCTGATCGGCGACTTTATGGAAAAGATTCCGGGTGCCAAGGATCATGAGTTCTATGGCGATTGGGTTTCCCAGTACATGTCTGAGGGATATCGTTCTGCCAATGAAACCATGATTGAGATGGTTGACCGTCTGTGTGCGGATTACAACGAAGAACAGCTGCAGAATCTGGAACATATTGTCAATGTATGCAGCCAGTATGAGTATATGTTCTGGGATATGGCATGGAACAAGAAGATGGCAGAGGTTTAATCCGAACAACATCTGTATCTGATAGGAATAGGGCACCGGAGATGGCAGCAGTCAGGCTCCGGTGCTGTTTTGCGTATGTCTGAAGGGCGAAATAACAGGAAAATATGAAAAGTTGTAATAAAAAACATAAAAAAACTCTTGCCAAATGCGGTTTTTACTGATATAATTATGAACCGTAGTCAGCACGATTGAAAAATCAAATATGGGAGGTTTCCCGAGTGGCCAAAGGGGGCAGACTGTAAATCTGTTGTCAACGACTTCGGTGGTTCGAATCCACCACCTCCCACCAGAGTTAAGAGCATCGCAAGATGCTCTTTTTTCATGGCAAAAAACGTTGCATCCAGGGGAATTTATAACTTTTATACATTATTAATTATTATGTCTAAAAATAGAAAAAGTGTGGAAAAATGAAAACGATGTCGTATCATTTGTTAAAAATAATTGACAATGGGGTCAAAAAAGATAATAATAATAAGCAGAATCATTTAATGAATGAACGTAAGGATTCATTATTCCAGAATGAGGTGAACCCAATGGCTGAGCAGGGCCAGAATACAACAGTTGAATATCGTAAAACACTGCCGCATAAATCGGTTATGGGAATGGGCAGACATGGTGGTTTTTTACATCCCATGCGGGAAATTGGCGGGTTTAAGACCTGTCCCGGTTATGCGCTGCAAAATGGCGCATTTGAACTACCGGGAGGCATTAACTTTACCATTACCTCCCAGGGTGCGACCGGCGTGGAGCTGGTCCTGTTTAAGCGCCGTCAATCGGAACCTTTTGCCGTTTTGCCGTTTCCTGCTGAATATCGTGTGGGAAATGTGTATTCCATGATTGTATTTGGTCTGGAGATTGACGAGTTTGAATATGCATACCGCATTGACGGTCCTTATGACCCGTCAAAGGGACAGCTGTATGATAAGAACAATCTGCTGCTGGACCCCTATGCCCGTGCAGTAGCCGGACAGTCGGAATGGGGTACCCGTCCGGCAACCGGATTTGAGTACCGCGGACGGATTACTTCGTCTAATTTTGACTGGCATGGCGTTCGTTCTCCCCATATTGCCATGCAGGATCTGGTGATTTATGAGACCCATGTGCGGGGCTTTACCAAGCATGAATCCTCCGGTGTTGCCAATCCGGGTACCTTTGACGGTCTGATGGAAAAAATCCCTTATCTGAAGGAACTGGGTATCAATGCCGTGGAACTGATGCCGATTTTCGAGTTTGATGAGATGCGGGATATGCGCATTCATGACGGAAATCTGTTGCTGGATTACTGGGGCTATAATCCAGTTGCCTTTTTTGCGCCTAATACTGCCTATTCCGCAGAGCATGAGTTTACCAATGAGGGCGATGAGCTGCGCCGTCTGGTGCGTGCGCTGCATAAAAACGGTATGGAGGTCATCCTGGATGTAGTATTCAATCATACCGCAGAGGGCAATGAGGATGGCTCCATTTTCTCCTTCAAGGGAGTAGACAATTCGGTTTATTATCTGCTGGCACCGGATGGAACCTATTATAACTTCAGCGGCTGCGGCAATTCTGTCAACTGCAACCATCCGATTGTGCATCAGATGATAGTGGAATGCCTGCGCTATTGGGTCATTGAATACCGTATTGATGGTTTCCGCTTTGATCTGGCTTCCATTCTCGGACGAAATGAGGATGGTACGCCCATGCATAACCCACCGCTGCTGGAATCCCTGGCGGTGGACCCGCTGCTCAGCGATGTCAAGCTGATTGCGGAAGCATGGGATGCAGGCGGATTGTATCAGGTTGGCTCCTTCCCCTCCCGCAGCAACCGGTGGGCAGAATGGAACGGCAAATATCGTGATGATATCCGCTGCTTCCTCAAGGGTGACAGCGGCATGGCAACAGCAGTTTCCTATCGCATTCTGGGTTCCCAGGATCTGTATCCGCCCACCAAGCGGGGTGAATGTGCATCGGTTAACTTTATTACCTGTCATGACGGCTTTACACTGAATGATCTGTTTACCTATAATTTCAAGCACAATGAGGCAAATGGCTGGGATAATACCGATGGTGAATCCCATAACAACAGCTGGAATTGCGGGATTGAGGGGGAAACAGACAATCAGGACGTGAACAATATGCGCCGCCGGCTGCAGAAAAATGCAGCGGCAATCCTGATGTGCTCCCGTGGTACGCCGATGTTCCTGGCAGGTGATGAATTTGGCAATACCCAGTTTGGCAACAACAATGCTTATTGTCAGGACAATGAAATTTCCTGGCTGGACTGGAGCCTGCTGAAAAAGAACAAGGCGCTGCATGACTTCTTCCGCTATATGATTCATTTCCGCAAAAAGCATCCGATTCTGCGGGGACATACCAAACCGGCTGAGAGCCGTTTCCCAGAGACCAGTCTGCATTCCAATGTTCCATGGGATGCCAATTACAAGGAGGATACCCGTGTGATTGGTGTTACCTTTGCCGGACGCAATGCAGAGGATACAGAGGATGACATTGTGCATATTGCGATGAATTCCCATTGGGAAAGCCATCAGCTGTGTCTGCCGGATCTGCCGGAGGGCATGTTCTGGCATCTGGCTGTCAATACCTTTAATGGCCCGGAAAATGACTGTATCGAAGAGGTAAAGGATATGTATTGCCTGTACAGCGGCATTTCCTGGATTCAGCCCCGGTCTGTCATGATCTTTGTTGCCGCAAAGCCGCAGAAATGACGGAGCAGCAGCGGCTGGCGCAGGTGCTGGAAGCCCTGTGCACATGGTATCATCAGGGGCACCGGGATCTGCCCTGGCGAAGGACTACCGATCCATATCCGGTATGGATTTCGGAGATTATGCTGCAGCAGACCCGGGTGCAGGCAGTGATTCCTTATTTTGAACGATTTATGCAGGAATTGCCCACCGTACAGGCACTGGCAGAGGTGCCGGAGGAGCAGTTGCTCAAGCTGTGGGAAGGCCTGGGATATTATACCCGTGCACGCAGTCTGCAAAAGGCGGCACGGATGGTCTGTGACCAATATGGCGGCGTGATGCCCTGTACCTGGGAGGAACTGATTGCCCTGCCGGGCATTGGCCCCTATACCGCCGGTGCGGTAGCATCCATTGCAGGAGGGCAATGCTGTCCGGCAGTGGATGGCAATGTCCTCCGGGTATTGTCCCGGATTTTCGCACGGGAATGGGACATCAAGGCACAGACAGTTCGGCGGCAGGCGGAACAGGAGCTGAAAGCTGTACTGCCGAAAGATTATCCGGGAGACTGCAATCAGGCTCTGATGGAGCTGGGAGCAACCGTATGTCTGCCTCATGGCATGCCGTTGTGTGACACATGTCCCACCGCTTCGCTCTGTCTTGCCAGAGAACAGGGACGGCAGCAGCAATTGCCGGTAAAATCCGCGAAAAAAGCACGGCCTGTGGAAAACCGGGTGGTATGTCTGTTATGGAAGGATGGAAGAATCGCACTCCGCAAACGTCCTGCCAAGGGATTGCTGGCAAATATGTGGGAATTTCCGAATTTTCTACAGGGAAAGGATGTGCAGGAGCAGCTTGGCGTGGCGGTGACGGAGGTACATCCGTTGCGCAGTGCAAAGCATGTGTTTACCCATCTGGAATGGCATATGACCGGTCTGGAAGCCCAGACAACCGAGGGCGGATATTTTACCTGGGTCAGCCCGGAGGAGCTGGAGCAGGAAATTGCGCTGCCCAGTGCATTCCGTGTCTATCGGGCGATTACTTTGGAGAAAAGAGAAAGGGATAGAAGAGTCCCTTTGTGAAAATATGCGGTCAGACTGACCCGTGAAAGAGAGGAGCAGGACAATGAAGGAATATTATTTTGGCATTGATGTGGGAGGTACAACGGTAAAGCTTGGCCTGTATCACGAGGCCTCCGGCTGGCTGGACAAATGGG
>CAMBYS010000054.1 GCA_945872165.1 uncultured Clostridia bacterium
CTGAAGTGGGGTATGGGACAGAATCCAGCTTTACCGGTGCATTTACCGAAAAAATCGGGGTTTCTCCCCGGAAATTTCGCGAGCTCCCCCTGGGCTAAGGGGTATAAAAGAAGGCACAGACCAATCTGGTCTGTGCCTTTCGCACCTTGATACGATTATTTCAGTTCCAGAATGCGGTAGGGATACTGGCTCTCCTCCATCAGGCGGAGATATGGCTTCGGGTCAAAATATTCCGGTGAGAACACGCCTGCATCCTTCCAGATACCCCGTCCGATCAGCTCAATGGACAGCGCCGCACCAAAGCCGGTCTGGGCAGTTACCGCCTGGTTGTGCCATTTACGCATGGATTCCTGATTGTCAAAGGGCTGGTACAGGAAATATTCCTTGTGTTTTCCATCCTTTTTTCCGATGCAGTGCACACCTACCAGCATTTTACCTTCCATTTCCTCACCGATGTCCTTCGGCTGAGGCGCACAGGCTGCCACCACATCCCGGGGAATCACATCCGCATCATCCACATGTACCGGATGCAGGCTCCGCAGTCCCAGCTTATCCAGTACCTTCAAAGCAGTAATCAGGTTTTCATCCAGACTGATTTTAAAGGTTGCCCGCTTTAAACCGTACTGCTTCAGATAGCGTGCCATGGTGACGACTTCCTCATGCTCTACCTTGACCAGTGTGTTTTTTCCCACACCTTCCGGCATGTCAAAGGTTTCCTTTCCCGCAAAGGCGGGTTCCACCACAAAGCCGCCTCTGTCCGCATCATATTCCACATTGGGATTCATGACCTCATCCAATACGGTCCAGACATTGAACCCAAAGGTGATATCATCCGGATCAGCTCCCGGAATGGTCAGGTTGCCGCCATCCTTTACATGCACCTCCGTCAGCTCATCCAGCAATTCTGTGGCGGCATATTTGGCAAAAACATTGACCACTCCCGGATCAATGCCCATGCAGATCACTGCCATATTCCCCTGTTCCCTCCAGGCTTCATGGCGGTCAAAGTTATATTTGGTCATCGGCTCTGTATAGCTGTTCTCAATACCTGTGCCATAAGCCGGATGCTCCATGGGAACCGACCAGGTACCCATGCTGCCATAATTGGCGCCTGCTGCAAAGGCAGCATCAAAAATATGGTTGCTGGCAAAGGGCGGTGCGGCATCCATGATAAAATCAATGGCATGCTCCCGGGCCATGGCAGCGATTTTTTCCGTGTCTGTTGCATCGACCTGTCCCGCTGTAAACCTATCATCACCGTGCAGCATGTCAACTACCTGGCGGGCACGTGCCGCATCAAAATCACATACCAGCACATATTCCAGCCACTCTCCCCTGGGATCACGCCACTGCAATATCTTGACCATGCTTTCTCCAACTGCACCGGCACCAACCAACATCATTCTCATATCAGGTTCCTCCTCACACATCGTTTATAGATTCCCATCTTCCCCGAATATGAAATTCTCCTGCACAGACAAAAAAGAGGAGCACAGACAGAGCGACTGATCACTCCATCTGCATTCCTCTGTCCTTTTACCAGTTGGTTCTAGCCTCGTAGGTGATGCCGCAGTGTCGTACCCGGCATGCTCTCCAAAGATTCGTCCGATTGTCTTTCTTTTGCCTGTCAGTTTCCGCGGGAGTAAGATGTACCTCCCGGTTTGCTTCTTCGGCCCTGTGTCTTGTCACAGTGTCTAGGACAATCCTCATCCGACATATTCGATTTGAATCTATTATACGCTATTCTTCCGTTTTTTTCAAATCCTTTTTGCTGCATTTTTCCATAGCTCGTATTTCTTCCGCTATTTTTCGGATTCCTATGGCAGGGAACCGGTGAGAGTGGTACAATAGAAGCCGAAAAAAATCTGTTTGAGGAGGTATCGGAATGGATGACCTGATTTTTGCACAAACCAGACTGGGCATGGTTCTGAAACAATCCCAGAGCAATGCAGCCTTTCAGACGGTGCCGGAAACCTGGCAGGGACAGCCTGTCACCGGCATCGGTCCCTATGCCTTTGCCAATCAGACCCAGCTCAGGCGTGTGACGCTGCCAAAATCCATCAGTTCCATCGACAACCATGCCTTTTACAATTGCTCCAGCCTGGAGCAGCTCACCCTGTTAAAGGGTGTGGATTCCGTAGGCAACGGCGTGCTGACCAATTGCCGCAGCCTGCACCGCATTGATGTCCATGGCTTGTCCCACATCCGGGGCATTGTCACGGATTTTCTCAATGAATTTGTCCTGACCGTTACCATGGAGCAGGGAGATATCATCCGTCTGCTGTTTCCCGCCTATGATTATGCCTTTGAGGAAGCGCCCTGCCGGGGCTTCCGTTCCATTTCCTATGGCTCCGGTTCATTCTACCGCACCTGTGTGCTGCGGAAAGAAATTGACTTTGCAGAATATGACCGGTATTTTCGCCGCGCCATCCGAGAGGACGAGCCCCATACCGTGCGGGATATTGCGTTTTACCGCCTGTTGTATCCATACCGGCTGCGTGACACAGCAAAGCAGGCATATCTGGACTATCTTCGTGACCATGCGGCAGAGACTGTTACCGCCGTGCTGGAACAGCGGGATGTTCCCCGTCTGGAGCTGCTGCTGGAACAGGAACTTCTGTCCCGTGATGTGCTGGAGGATGCCATCGCACAGGCCTCCGGCATGGAATTCCCGGAAGGAGTCAGCCTGCTGATGGACCACCGTCTGTCCCGCTTCGGTCGTCCGCGCAAACGTTTTTCATTATAGGAGTGACCATCATGAATGCTCTCCATCAGGAGCTGATTCAGATTGGAAACCGGATTCTGTCCATTTCCCGCAGTGAACTGTATCTGTCCATGCGTTTTCTGGATCTGGCATTATCCGCCCTTTCCTATGATCTGAATTTGCAGACCCGCACCATTGCCACCGATGGTGTGCATCTCTTTTACAATCCCAATTACCTGATTACCGCCTATGAGGATGATCCGGTGGGTGTCAACCGCACCTATCTGCACATGGTTTTGCATTGTATTTTCCGTCATATGACACAGCTGGAATCCCATGATCCGGAGGACTGGAATCTGGCCTGTGATATTGCCGTGGAATCCATTCTGGACTCCATGGAATATCCCTGTGTCCATCGTCTGGTACGGGACCGACGGCAGGAATACTATGACCGGCTGAATCTCTCCGTACTCAATGCGGAACAGGTATATGACGTGCTTGTCAAACTGCCATATGTGGAAAAACTGGGCATGCGGAAGGAATTTCTTGCGGATGACCATAAATTCTGGGAACAGCTGCAGGACGAGCAACAGGACAAACAGCCCATTCCCTCACCGGATTCCTCCGATACTCCCCCGCCGGATCGTGATGAGGTGGAACAGAAATGGCAGGATATCAGCCAAAAGACCCAGACTTCCATGGAAACCTTCCATCGGGAGATAAATCTGATGGCAGGCAATTTACAGCAGCAGCTGCAAATGGAAAACCGTCCCCGGTATGATTACCGCACCTTTCTGCGCAAATTTGCCGTAGTCCGGGAGGAAGTCCGCATTGACCCCGACTGCTTTGACTATGGCTTTTATCATTACAGCATGCAGCTGTATCACAATATGCCCATGCTGGAGGAGCTGGAATACCGTGAAGCGAAAAAAATCCATGATTTTGTCATTGCGGTGGACACCTCCGGCTCCTGCAGCGGTGAGCTGGTACGGCGGTTTCTGGAGCAGACTGTCAGCATGCTGCTGGACAGCGGCAGCTTTTTCCGTTCAGTCAACGTGCATATCATCCAGTGTGACGCGGACATCCAGTCCGACCTGAAAATTACCGACACCAGTCATCTCACCGATGTACTGCAGACCTTCGAGGTCAGCGGCAATGGAGATACGGATTTTCGTCCGGTATTCCGCTATGTAGAACAGCTGCAGCAGCAGGGCGAGCTGTCCCATCTGCAGGGCATGCTGTTTTTTACCGATGGCTTTGGCATTTATCCGCAAAAACGCCCGCCCTATGATGTGGCTTTCCTGTTTCTGGATGACAGCTATGCGGAACATATGGTGCCGCCATGGGCCATGCAGCTCGTCCTGAGTCAAACCGATATTGTTAGGGGATTTTAAATCATGAATATTTTACGTGCCAAAAAGGAAATTATCAATACGGTCAAAGCATATCTGGCCAAGGATGCGGATGGGACCTATCTGATTCCATCGGTTCATCAGCGTCCGATCCTGCTGATGGGCCCTCCGGGCATCGGCAAAACCGCGATTATGGAGCAGGCTGCCAGCGAATGCGGCATTGCTCTGGTATCCTATACTATCACCCATCACACCCGTCAGAGTGCCATTGGCCTTCCTTTCCTGACCAAACGGAATTACGGCGGCATCGAGCACACCATCACCGAATACACCATGAGTGAGATTATTGCTTCAGTATATGATAAGATGGAGCAGACCGGTCTGCAGGAAGGCATTCTGTTCATTGATGAGATCAACTGTGTGTCCGAAACTCTGGCTCCCACCATGCTGCAGTTTTTGCAGCGCAAAACCTTCGGCAGCCATGCTGTTCCCCAGGGCTGGGTGATTGTGGCCGCCGGAAATCCGCCGGAGTATAACAAATCTGTCCGGGATTTCGATGTGGTCACACTGGACCGTCTGAAACGGATAGATGTGGAAGAAAATTACGATGTATGGAAGAAATATGCCTACCGCCGTCAGCTGCACGCCGCAATTCTATCCTATCTGGACATCAAAAAGCAGCATTTCTATACCTTTGAGACCACAGTAGACGGGCAGGCCTTTGTCACCGCCCGGGGCTGGGAGGATTTATCTCAATTCCTGCTGGCTTCCGAACAGCTGGGCCTGCCGGTGGATGAATCCGTGATTGGGGAATATGTGCAGCATCCCCGTATTGCCCGGGATTTTGCTGCTTATTATGACCTGTTCCAAAAATACCAGTCGGATTACCATGTGGACGAAATGCTGTCCGGTAATCTGCCTGCGTCCGCACTGGAACGCCTGCAGGGTGCTCCCTTTGATGAACGTCTCAGTGTAATCGGTCTGCTCATCGGACGGCTGACCGAACAGTTTTCCGCCGCATATTACACAGACCTGTCCATTACCCGGCTGTTTGACAGCCTGAAAGCCATCAAACGGGCTATGGAGCGGGAAAGCCTTTCCACACTGCTTTCGGAAGAGGCCAACCGTATCCGCACAGAGCTTGCCGCACGACAGAAAGCAGCTGCGGTGGATCGCCGGGAGGCTTCTGCTCTGCTGTATGCGGCACAGAAGCTGGAGGAATATCAAAACCAGCTGTCCGCTCAGGCCATTCGTGACCCGGAAGCCGGCTTTGCTGTGATTTCCGATGGGTTCCAGGCCAGTGTACAGGCCATGGATGCACAGGCAGACACCGCCTCCGGTATGCTGGAAGCCGCCTTTGCTTTTTTGGAAACTGCCTTCGGCAAAAGCCAGGAAATGGTTGTGTTTGTCACCGAGCTGAATACCAATTTCTTCTGCACCTGGTTCATCGGACAGAATGGCAGTGAAGCCTATACCCGCAACAACAAGGAGCTGATGATCGGCAAGCAGCGTCAGGAGCTGATGGGCGATATCGGTAAAATCAAAAGCTTCCTGACTGTATTGTGACACATTGCGTTTCCGTCAAAAATATGCTATGCTTGGTTTAATGCATCAATAAAGGAGTTAAACTGTTATGCCCCACCGCTATTTTACCACGGAAGTGTCCAATGGGACTGCCATCCTGCGCGGAAAGGATGCCCACCATCTTTCCCGCGTCATGCGGGCCAAGCTCGGGGAAACCGTCATTCTTTGTGATGGGAAAGCCGTGGAATATACTGCCGTGATTACCGGTTTCGGAGAAGATACCGTGGAATTTTCCATCGAGGAAGGGTATCCCAGCATGGCAGAGCCGGATATAGATGTGACGCTGTATGCCGGTTATCCCAAGCAGGACAAGCTGGAAGACATCATCCGGCATGGTGTGGAGCTTGGCTGTACCACTTTTGTCCCGTTTTTCAGCCGGTATTGTGTTGCCGCTCCCAAAAAGGAAGAACAGAAAAATGCACGGTACAATAAAATTGCCGTAGAGGCTGCCAAGCAGTGCGGTCGAGGCATTTTGCCCACTGTCCAGCTGCCCCGGAAGCATTTCAAGGCGGTATGCAGTGAATTTGACCAGTATGATCTGGTGCTGTTTTTCTATGAATGCGGTGGTGAATCCCTGCGCAGTCTGCTGGCACAGGCGCAGGCTGTTCTGCCTGCCGACCATCCGGAACGGCTGAAGCTGGCTGTCATCACCGGCTCCGAAGGCGGCTTTGCCCCGGAGGAAGCTGAAGCTGCGGCTCAGGCCGGAGCAAAAACCGTGGGACTTGGTCCCCGTATTCTGCGCTGTGAAACAGCACCTCTCGCCGTTCTCGCAGCTGTCATGACACTGACCGGCAACCTGGAATAAAAATCGCAGGCACTTCGGTGCCTGTCTTTTATTGACAATCCGGCTGGTACTCCTATAAAATGGAGATATAATCCTATGAAATTTACCCAAAGAAAGTATATTGCAGGTGTATTATCATGAAAAAAGGTCTGATTCTGGAAGGCGGCGCCATGCGCGGCATGTTCACAGCCGGCGTCATCGACGTGATGATGGAGCACGATATTGCATTTGACGGTGCCATCGGCGTATCTGCCGGTGCAGTCTTTGGCTGCAATTATAAATCCCATCAGATTGGGCGTTCGCTGCGGTACAACACCAAATTCTGCAAGGATCCACGGTATGCTAGCTTCCGTTCCCTGCTGACAACCGGTGATCTGTACGGTGCGGATTTCTGCTATAATGAAATCCCCAATAAACTGGATCCCTTTGATCTGGAAACCTATCGGAACTCGCCGATGGAATTTTATGTGGTATGTACCGATGTGGAAACCGGCAAGCCGGTATATCAGAAATGTATGACCGGCGATGCGCATGACATCCTGTGGATGCGTGCTTCCGCTTCCATGCCGCTGGTCTCCCGCATTGTGGAAGTAGACGGCTACAAGCTGCTGGATGGCGGTATTTCGGATTCCATCCCCATCCGTCAGTTCCAGAAGCTGGGCTATGACCGGAATATCATTGTCCTGACTCAGCCATTGGACTATGTCAAGCCGAAAAACCAGATGGTTCCCCTGCTCCGTATCATGATGCGGAAATACCCGAATCTGGTTCGCACCATGCGGTTCCGGCATGATATTTACAATGCCACAACAGCATATATCCGCAAGCTGGAGCAAAAAGGCCGTGTGTTTGTCATTCGACCGGAGGCGCCGCTGAATATCGCCCGGGTGGAGCATGACCCGAAGGAGCTGACCCGCGTATATCAGCTGGGACGATCCGTGGCGGAAAAACGGTTGGAGGCAATGCAAGCCTTTCTTGCCGCAAAATAAAAAAGAAAAAGCGTATGGCTCAGTGCAGTCATACGCTTTCTGTTTGTCTGAATCATTTACCGCTGTACCTTGCGCAGAAATGCCTGGGTACGGGGATTCTGGGGATTGTCCAGCACCTCTTCCGGTGGACCCTGTTCCACAATATAGCCGTCTGCCATGAAAATAACCCGGTCAGATACAGCTCTTGCGAAGTCAATCTCATGGGTAACAATGACCATGGTCATGTTCTGCTCTGCCAGCTGGCGCAGAATTTTTAATACTTCGGTTGTCAGCTCCGGATCCAGTGCGGAAGTCGGTTCATCAAAGAACAGCATCTGGGGCTTCATGGCCAGTGCACGGGCAATGGCAACACGCTGCTGCTGTCCGCCGGACAGCTGGCATGGATAGGCATTGGCCTTATCTGCCAGTCCCACATCCTCCAGCAGCTGCAATGCTTCCTTGTGAATCTCGTCTTTATTCCGCTTCTGCACATGAATCGGTGCATCCACCAGGTTTTTCATGACGGAATAATGGGGGAACAGATTGAAATTCTGGAACACCAGTCCATAAAATTCCTTTACTTTTTTCAGCTGTTCCTTATCCGCATAAACGCCGTCCTTTACCGCAGCCTGACCGCCGTAAATCAGATCGCCGCCATTCATGGTTTCCAGCATGGTGGCACAGCGCAGCAGAGTGGATTTACCCGAACCGGAAGGGCCAATGATGGATACCACTTCGCCTTCCTCCACGGACATGGAAATATCATGCAGGACATGCAGGTCATCGAAGCTCTTTTTTAAATGATTGATTTCCAACAGTTTCATTGCCGCATCTCCTCCTTACTGATAATATGCCAGCTTGCGCTCGATGAAATCCATGACAAACGCAACCACATAGTTGAAGATATAATAGAACAGACCGGCAACAAACAGGGGCGCAATGGATGCATCCGCAGCCGCTACCTGCTTCGCCAGCGTAAACATTTCCGCATACGCCAGTACAAACGCAAGAGAAGTATCCTTGGTCAGGGTAATGATTTCATTGGTAACTGGCGGCAGCACCCGCTTGACCATCTGCGGGAAAATAATCTTGCAGAAGGTCTGGGTTTTATTATAGCCCAATACCTCAGCCGCTTCATACTGTCCCAGCGGAATGGACTGAATGCCGGAACGATAAATTTCGGCAAAATATGCCGCATAATTGATGGAAAAGCCCACAATCGCTGCCCAAAAACGCCATCTGTTGGATACCGGGATACCCAGCAGGTAATACGGTCCGAAAAATACCACAACCAGCTGCAGCATCAGCGGGGTACCGCGGAGTACGGAAATCACAAAACCGGCAACAGCGGAAAGCGGACGGAATTTTGACATGCGCCCGAAACAGACCAGCAGGCCAAGGGGCATGGAGAAAACCAGTGTCAGTACGAACAGCAGCAGGGACGCGCTAATGCCATGGCCAATCTGCTGAACCACTGAAACAAAATACTGCATGTTACGATGCCTTCTTTCTGTCACATGGAATGCAAAAGCGGCGGAAAAGATATGCTCCGCCGCTCTGCATCAAAACGTATCCGTTACTTGCCCAGGCACCAGGTGTCTGCCAGGAAGCTGTATGCGCCATCATCCATCTCAGACCACTTGGTGATAATTTTCTCTATGGTGCCATCAGCAACCAGTGCATCCAGAGCTTCCTGAACCTGGTCACGCAGCTCGGTATTGCCCTTGTTGAAGCCGATGCCATACTGTTCGGAAGAAATGTCCTCGTCCAGAATCACATATCCGTCATCACGGTTTGCAATTTCATAGTTTGCTACGCCTACGTCCATCGCAATGGCATCTACTGCACCGGATTCCAGATCCATAAATGCGGTATTGTAGTTGGATACCTGAATCAGCTGACCCAGGGAACCGCTGACCTTCTTGCCTACATCTGTTGCATCCTCGCCTTCCAGTGCAGCCAGCGCAGAGGAATCAGCCTGAACGTCCATGATCTTGCCGGACAGGTCATCCATGGATCCAATACCGGAATCCTTCTTTACTACCACAACCTGGGAGTTGTCGATATACGGCTCAGACCAGGTGTAATCATCTTCACGGCCATTGATGGTAAAGCCGTTCCAGATGCAGTCGATGGTACCGGAGGACAGCTCCATATCCTTGGAATCCCAGTCGATGGGCTGCTTTACCAGCTCCCAGTCATAGTAATCACAAACAGCCTGTGCCAGATCCAGATCAAAGCCGCTGTAGGTATCGCCATCCTTGAAGCCATAGGGCGGGAATTCTGCGTCAAAGCCTACGGTCAGCTTGGTGCGCTCAGCAGAGCCCGAATCTACTGCGGAGCCATTTGCCGCACTTCCATTATCATCCGACTTACCGGAAGAGCTTCCGCCACAGCCAACCAGAGATACTGCCATCACGCCGGCAAGCAGCATTGCTGCAATTCTTCTGAATTTCATATTGTTTCTTCTCCTAACAATTTTTCTTTGCGCTATCATGTAAGCACATTGTTATTTTAACTTTTTAGCATGTTAAAGTCAACAGCTTCCGCACATTTTTCTGGAGTTTTCCGCGGCTCTTTCCCAATTGCAGGCTCCGGCATGCCGAAAATACCGGCGGCCGGAGCATATTGACCGATATGTTTCAAATTTCCCCGGAATCCCCCATCTCATTTATCCGCCCTGCCGAAAAAAACAGAAAAGCCGCCGGACAGCAGCTTTTTCCGATTACGCGACAACGCTTTCCAGATACCGTGCAATGGTATCATATTCCTCCGGCTGGATGTCCGGTGAAGCATCCTCCGGTACATATCCCCATTCATCCTCACGCTCTTCCTTTTCGGGTACAATACCGGTAATCTTGCCAAATTCGATACAGATATCCGCTGAAATCGTATACCCATAGGTATTGAAGGAAAAGGTATACATAGATGCCTTGCCAAATTTCCCCATCATGTGAAACTGATCGTTCAGCTTGTCCTCATCCGTCATGCGGCCAATATATTTCTGTTCCAGCTCCTGTGCTGTCATTGCCGTTTTCCCTCCTCGGTACAATGTTTTTTCATGATAAAGCGTAACATAAACCGGCATAAAAATCAATTCCGTTTGTATGCCATGCACCTTTTCCCACAAAGAATATCCATTTATTTTTCAGTTTTTCGTGCATTTCCTACGAAAGTGTGATATGATAAAGGAAATCCTATGCAAAGGAGTGTTTCTATCATGGAAAACAACCTTTTTACCAATGCACATATTCTGGCATGGCTGCAATATTTTTCGGATCATTCCGAAGTGGATCTGGAACGGGTAAAAATTCTGGATATCACCCGTAAAAACAAGAATCTGATCCCGACTGTGGAATCCCATCGTTCCGTACTGGTCTTTACGGAAGCCGGCCATCCGGATATTTTTTATCGTATGTATAATGCCGGTCTGGGCGAATGTACGGTTATTTACAACGAAGGCAGCGAACCGGAAGGTCCGATAAATGAAAGCAAGGTATATTATATGCTGGATCGGGGCATCAATGCCTCTGCCGGTATGCTGATTCTCAACCCTAAGGCACGCAGTACCTTCAAGTTCGGTATGAGCAATCAGTCCTTTGCTTATGGTTCCGTCCGCTATGTAGGCTCGGAAATCCGCGCAGTCATTCTGAGCAAAATGCAGATTGACATGCAGAAAAATATCTGTGTCATCTCCGGTGAGTCCATCGCCGTGGAAGCTGCCAATCTGGCGGCAGAGGGCACTGTCATTGCCGTGGAATACAATCATCGGGACCGCAAGACACTGGAGGACAATGTCAGCCAGTTCGGCCTGAACAATGTGACGATTGTAGACCATGTGGATGAGGAAACCATGGCTGGTCTGCCGGTACCGGATGTGACCATGCTGGTAGCCTCCGCAAGCATGGAACAGGAGATGGAATGCCTGCTCAAGCTCAACCCCAATATGGAATTTGTGGTATATACTCTGGATTTCCATGTTGCCGCCGGCATGCCTGCCCTGTGCAGCAGCCTTGGCATCCATGATGTGGATATCATCCAGCTGTCGGTTTCCAAGCTGAACAGCAAGCATAACTTTGATACACAGCCTGCGCCGTGGATTATCACCGGCAAGGCAGGAGAATAATTTTCCAAACAGCAACAGGCAGTTTCCAGGAAACTGCCTGTTTTTTCACTGTCATGCCTCAAATTACAGATCAAAAATCACCTTGAGGAACAGCAATACCAGAACCACTAAAATAATGGGTTTGACAATTTTGGTGCCATTTTTCATCACCATGGAGGAACCGGTGTAATGTCCTGCTATGCTGAATACCGATGCTGCCAGTCCCAGTGTCAGCACAACCTTTCCGCCGATGAGGAAAGCTGCCAGTGCGGAGATATTGGAAGCCAGATTAATCAGCTTGGTATTGGCTGCCGCCTGCATCATATCCATTTTTGCCAGACCAACCATCACGAGAAGCAAAAAGGTACCGGTACCCGGACCATAAAACCCATCGTAACAGCCGATTGCCAGTGCAGCAATCCAGGTAATCAGCAGCATCCGCCGATGGGAAACACTGCCGCTCTGCTTTTCCACCAGTGCATTTTTCCGAAACACAAATACCGCCGTCACCGGCAGGACCACCAGCAGGACAACTTTCAGCACACTCTCCGGCATCATCATGGTCAGCTTTGCGCCAATACTGGAACCAATCAGGGACAGTACAATGGCGGGACCTGCAATGGACCAGTCCACTTTGGTATTCCGGCAATACCGGATGGTGGAAATTGTGGTGCCTGTTGCAGATGACAGCTTGTTGGTGGCGATCGCCTGATGCATGGGGACACCTGCCAGCAGATAAGCCGGAAGAGAAATCAGACCGCCGCCGCCCGCAATGGCATCTACAAAGCCTGCAAGAAATACCATCGGGCAAACAATGAGAAACTGTATCATGTTGTTATTCCTTTCACATGTCTTTTACTCCTGCTCGATTATACACTTGCAGCTGTACAAAAGCAAACAATTTTCCGGTAAAATCTGTTTTTTTCTGCTGTTTCAGGCAGATATTTCCTGGTTTTGTCACGTTC
>CAMBYS010000055.1 GCA_945872165.1 uncultured Clostridia bacterium
CGATGAACTTTTAGCAATAAGAATAAACTTTTTTACATTTTTCAGTCATCTCATGCGACAATATAACCAAAAGAGCAAAAATGATGAACTTTGTAACAAGCAGGACTATTTTCAGGGAACCACAAATTAGCTATAATTTGTTCAACGACGGAACAATAACGGAATGGTACGAATATTGTCCCGTTTGTGCAGAAAAGGGCAGTTTAGTCATGCCGCGGCGGATGCCTGGATCTGCGGCCTGCATACCCTGCAGGTGAATGTGTTACAACGACAGAAAGAGAGGAACATTAGGATGAAACTGAAAAGAACAATGGCTATGCTGATGGCTGGCGTGATGTGTGCCGGTGCTCTGGCAGGATGTGGAAGCAAATCCGACTCCGGCTCTGCTGCTTCCAAGGAAGGTCTGAAGGACCTGACCTTCGTTATCGCTTCCCGTGATGAATTTATGTCTTCTATCGAAGCTGCTATGAAGGTTGAGGCAGAACCCCTTGGTTACAACATCGTTACCCAGGACGCACAGAACGACTCCGCAAAGCAGATCCAGTACATTGAGACCGCTGTCAATGGCGGCGCAGACGCTGTTATCTGCCTGCCGGTAGACGCAGATGGCACCCAGTCTCTGATTGACGCTGCAGGTGAGGCAAAGCTGGTCTTTGTTAACCGCCCGCCTACGAATATGGACGAGCTGGCAGCAGACAATGTTGGTTATGTAGGTTCCAATGAGGATACCTCCGGCTACTTCCAGGGCGAATATCTGGCAGAGTACTTCAAGAGCCAGGGCAAGAAGGAAATCAAGTATCTGATGATTCAGGGTACCCTGGGTCAGGTTTCCACCACCAAGCGTTCTGCAGGCGTTCTGAAGGCACTGGAGGACAATGGCATCAAGGCTACCGAAGCATCTGCACCGGTAGTAGCAGATTACGACCGTCCGACTGCACAGGAGATGATCCAGCCGCTGCTGACCTCCGGCATCGAATATGACTGCATCATTGCGAACAACGACGCAATGGCACTGGGCGCAATCGAAGCATGTAAGGATGCAAACGTGGAAATCAACTTCCCAATCGTTGGCATTGACTGCACCAAGGACGGCGCACAGGCAATCACCGAAGGTACGCTGGCTATGACCGTATTCCAGAACCCGGTTGGACAGGGCAAGGGCTCTGTTATCGCAGCAATGAACATGATTGCAGGCGATCCGATCAACAAGGGCATGGAAGACATGGGCAACATGGATGATTCCGGCAATGAGTACAGCGACCATGTATTCTGGGTACCGTTTGAGCCGGTAACCAAGGACAACGTAGCAGATTACATGTAATCTGACACGCAGATTGGAGAATCGTTTTCAGAGAATCTTTCATTATTTTCTCTTTTCATAGTTGACATTTTCTCTTCAAAAATTTGATATTCTCAGCTGTCCGCTTGGGATTTTAGGGCAGCTGGAAACGCGGCAGGCAGCTGCTGTCAGTCCCCCCCAACTGGCAGCAGCTGTCATTTTTTATGTCGCAATTTTGCTGACAACAAGATTGGTATATTTTCTAGCAAGATCGCCATAAAAAACAGCCGGGACAGCAGTACTGTCTCCGGCTGTATGGGAGCGGGTTCGGTCAGAATTTTTCGGTTTCGTCTGAGATAAAGATATTGCCGCTCTGGTGCTGGGTACGGTAGGTTTTCGGCGTGCAGCCAACCTTGCGGGTGAAGACATTGATAAAGCTGCTGGCGGAGCTGTACCCCACCTCATAGGCGATTTCCGCCACGGATTTCCGGGTATGGGTGAGCATGCGCTCCGCCTTTTCCAGACGGGTATTGATGATGTATTCCGAGGGGGAATAGCCTGTCTGCTTTTTAAATAAATGCGACAAATAATACGGACTGAAATTGGTCAGCTGGGACAGCTCCTCCAACGTAATGGGCTCACCCACATGTTTTAGGATATACTGAATGGCCTGGCTGATGGGGGAATCCTCCTGGATGGGTGGAACCGCAGCAATGGAAAGCTTGTATAAAATTTGCGTAATCCAGGAAGAAACCTGCAAAGGAGGTTGTATAGTGCCTTTTTCATGCATCAATGCGATGTCGTAAATTTCCTTTCCGATTTCCATGTTGGATTCCTGACGGAATACCGGTCCGCCATTGAGCTCGATGAGATAATTGGTCAGCGCATGGGAATTGGAGCCGTCAAAATGAATATAGACAAATTCCAGATTATCATGGGCACGGTAATAATGCGGATTGCGGCAGTCGATGAGCAGGATATCTCCCTTGTGGATGGTAAATGCTTTGCCTCCATAGCGTACATCCATTTCACCGTTGCGCACAAACAGCAGCAGGGCTTCCGGGTAGCTTGGACGATCCATATAATACTGGCTGGTGCAGTAGTAGTGACCGCACCAGGTCATGTAAATCAGGTTCTCCTTTGCGAATTCCGATGGCTGGAAGGTGGAGCAATGGGACTGGGGAAGGATGCCGGGATCAACACTTTTCATCCGTGTATACCTCACTTTCTTTGAAAGCAAATACGATGAATTCAAAAGCAATCATGCGTATTTACGGTTTCTTATTTATAGATTATACTATATCCAGAAAGAACACAAGGAACAAAAACGACAAATACGGAGCAGAAAAATTGGTGAAAACACCGAAAGTTCCTGCTGCTTTTGCGGAAAAAGCCGAAAGCGCAAAACCGCGAAACAAAACACCGGATTAAAACCGTTCGGCAGAAGAGAACGATTTTATATTGTATGAGAAGCAAAAACCAACAAGGAAAACAAACGTATTGAAAAGGAAAGGACGTAAGTATTATGTACATCGGCGAAAAGAATTTTGACAGAGAACCGTTCCGTTGGGGCATCGTAGGCGGCGGCTCTACCAGTGGCGTAGGCTACAAGCATCGTCTGGGCGCAATGCGCGACAACACCTCCTTCGTACTGAAGGCAGCTGCATTCGACGTAGACTTCGAGCGCGGCAAGCAGTTCGGTCTGAACCTGTGCATGGATGAGGATCGCCTGTATCCGGATTACAAGACCATGTTCGAGGAAGAGGCAAAGCGTCCGAACGGCATTGAGGTTGTTGACGTAGCTACCCCGAACTTCCTGCATTATGAAGTTACCAAGGCTGCTCTGGAAGCTGGCCTGCATGTTATCTGCGAGAAGCCGCTGTTCTTTGAAGTAGAGCAGGGCGAAGAAATCAAAAAGCTGGCTGAGGAAAAGGGCAAGATCGTTTGCGTAACCTACGGCTTCTCCGGTTTTGAACTGCTGCAGCAGATGCGCGCTATGATCAAGAATGGCGATATCGGTAAGGTTAACATGATCGACCTGCGCTACGCACATGGCTTTGGCTGTGACGCAGAGGCTGACGTGAAGGCAGAAGGCCAGAAGTGGCGTGTTGACCCGGCTAAGGTTGGCCGTTCCTTCGTACTGGGCGATCTGTCCACCCATACTTACTACATGTCTGAGCTGATCTGCCCGGATGAGAAGCTGAAGCAGGTTCTGTGTGACCGTCAGGCATTTGTAGGCTCCCGTTACCCGCTGGAGGACAACGCTTACGTTCTGATGCGTTACGAAAGCGGTGCTGTAGGTCGTATGTGGGCTTCCGCTGTCAACGCTGGCGACATGTCTTCCCAGCACATCCGTATCGTTGGCTCCAAGGCTTCCCTGGAGTGGAACGACATGCATCCGGACGAACTGCACTATCAGGTACAGGGTGAGCCGGAACAGATCCTGTATCGTTCCATGGGCTACCTGGCACCGGAAGCACTGGAAGATGAGCGTCTGGGCGCACTGCATTACACCGGCCTGATTGATTCCTGGTCCAACCTGTACAAGCGTTTCGCTATCGCAATGGACGCGAAGGATCGCGGCGATGAAGAGACCCTGAAGAACCTGGTTTACCCGGATCTGGAGCACGGCATCGAAGGCATCAAGTGGATCAACGCTTGTGCTGAGTCCGCTGACAAGGGCGCTGTTTGGGTAGACGTTAAGTAAGATATTCTTCGCTTACATCTCAAAAAATTCTCATACAACTGTCTGCCGGAGTACAGGTAAGCTTACTCCGGCAGACCCCTGATATATGGAGGAATGATCATGAAACTTTCTATCTGTACCGACGTTTTCGGCAAGATTCCGTTTACTGAAATGCTGGACAAGGTTGTCGCTTATGGTCTGGATGCAATCGAAATGACCGCAGGCGGCTGGGGCGGCTGCAACTTTATCGAGTGCGCAGAGGATTACATCAAGGATGACGCAAAGCGCGAAGCATTTTTGGCTGAAATCGAGAAGCGCGGTCTGGCGATTTCCGCACTGAACTGCTCCGGCAACCCGCTGATCGACACCCCCATGGGCCATGCACATTCCAAGACCATGCGTGATACCATGGTACTGGCTGGCAAGATGGGCGTTGACACCGTTGTTACCATGTCTGGTCTGCCGGCAGGCGCACCGGGCGACAAGACCCCGAACTGGTTCGTTTCCACTGTATCCTGGCCGGAGTACGATGGCTTTAACTACATGGCAGAAGGCGTAAAGTACCAGTGGGAAGTTGCTGCAGAGTGGTGGAAGGAAACCTGCCGCATCGCAAAGGAAGCTGGCGTAAAGAAGATCGCTATCGAAGAGTTCCCGGGCGCACTGGTTCACAATGTTCGCACCTTCAACAAGCTGTGTGAAGTTGTTGGCGAGGATTCCGACGTACTCGGTCTGAACCTTGATCCGTCCCACCTGATGATTCAGGGCGCAGAGCCGATTGCAGCTGCTCGCGCACTGGGCGACAAGATCTTCTATGTACATGGCAAGGACGCTCGTCCGGAACAGTACAATGTTGACGTAGACGGCCTGCTGGAGAACCTGCCGGTTGACTGCTCCAAGGATCGTACCTGGAACTATGTAGCAGTAGGCTGCGGCCGTGACCTGAAGTGGTGGAAGGAATTCTTCTCCGTATGCCATATGATGGGTTACGACGGCTATGTATCTCTGGAAATGGAAGATCTGACCATGAGCGTTGAGGCTGGTCTGGAGACTTCTATTGATGCACTGAAGGCTACCATCAGCAAGTAAGTTTTTGCGACATCAAAACACTTTTTTCCTGTTCTTGCTTTGTCTGATCGGAGACTCGGCTGGAATACCAGCCGGGTCTTTTTGGCTTCCATGGGAAAGCTGTCTGTGCGATACAAAGGCTCCCTCAGAGGAGGGAACTGACTGAGGGAGTTGGGAAGAGGGAACAGGTTTCAGTCAGATTCACGCTTGATACATCCGTCAGACAAACTCCGGGAGAGGGCTTTGTTGTCCGTACCGCCGCAGCAGGCGGACAGAAATATAAAAAATACGATTTGAAAACGATCCGGAAAAGCTGAATTCCATTGGCAGACTGAACGCAGAAGCACCGGAAGTTCCGTGGATTACCGTCATTTTTCTTGGACAGGATTTTACCTGTCAACTCTCTCCAAAATCTCCATGACAGGAGAACCCGCCGCTCAGGAACCGGCGGGTTTTTCTGTTGTATGCAAAAGTCCCCGCGCAGCTGCGCAGGGACTTTGTTTCATTCAGCTGAAATTGGAGCCGTGATCCACTACCACATCTTTGGATGTAAAACCGGTATATACCTTTCCCGGCTCCAATGTGACACCTTTGAGCTGTGCCAGCTCGGACACGGTGACAAAGGCATAACCCTGCTGCTGCAGCTCGTCAATGGCAGCCAGAACACCATCTACGGTTGCTTCATACAGATCATGTTCCAATACAATGACACCATCCGCTGCATTGTCTATGATGCGCTGCCGGACAATATCCGCATCATCATGATATTTCCAGTCCAGCGTATCCACATTCCACAGGATAACCGGAAGCCCTAACTGCTTCATGGAAGCAAGCACAGCATCGTTATAGGCGCCGCCTACCGGACGCATCAGGGTGGGAGCTTCGCCGGTATAGGCTGCAATGTGCTCCTGATTGGAGGAGATCTGTTCCAGACCGCCGTCAGCCGTGTCAATATCCAGCCGGATATGGTCTGTGGTATGGTTGCCAATCTCATGCCCCTCTGTCAGATAACGCTCCATCATGGAGTTGAAATCCTTCATCCGGTAGCCGCACAGGAAAAAGGTAGCATGGGCATTCCGTTCCTTCAGCCCATCCAGCAAACGTTCGGTACAGCCATCCTCATTGCCGGTAGGGCCATCGTCAAAGGTCAGGGCAATGTATTTGTCTCCCTGGGGAATGAAGGTATCTGTCTCTGTGACATCGGTTTGTTCGGTTTTCACAGGTTCTGCTGCACTTCCTGCCGGTGCGGAATTTTCCGTGCTCTGTGACATGGTTGTCTCTGCTGCACAGCCTGTCAGAACAACGGACAGCAGTACAGCACATAATAGAATGCATTTATTCCATTTCATCGGTTACGTGTCCTCTCTTTGCTGTGTGATTGGATTCATTATACCATGCAATGTAAGAAAAAGGAACAAGCAGGGGGATGATTGCTATCTCGCATAGAGAAGCTAACGATACGGATTGAAACTCTCTGTCCTCAAGCCCCATGACCGCCGGACGCTTTTGTTGTATGACAGCGGACGGCGGTCCGTACCAATGAACGGAAAGGAGGGAGATTGCAAAGAGGGAACCTTGGTGCCATCTTTGCAGGAAGACAAACGCTATCGCTATATGATATCTCAGCAAAAAAACAGGAGCCTGCCGAAGCAGACTCCTGAGGGTTTTTGTTTAATTTTGCGTTTTTAAGACGCCAGCCATTAATAATGACGAGCTTCGTACAGATGGTCAGTCAGACGCTTGTAAGCTTCCTGAACTTCCGGCTTGTCGGATACAGAAGCAACGCCTACACGCCACCAAGCTTCCCATTCCTTGGACATGGACTTCGGCAGAACCTTCATGTCGATCAGAGTGGAAACAGTCTGCTTCTTGGAATCCTCCAGAGCAGCTGCCAGCTCTTCGATGGTCTTTACGCGGTAAACCTTGCAGCCGTAAGCTTCAGCAACACCAGCGTAGTCGATGTTCATTGCCGGACCCAGATCACAGCCGTCGTACGGAGTGCCCGGGATGTGCATGTTCTTCTCAGTGGTACGGGACTTGTTGCCCTGGCCAACCTGCAGGTTGTTGATGCAGCCGTAAGCAGCGTTGTCGAACAGGCAAACGTTGATCTTGTAGCCATACTGGATGGAAGCAATCAGCTCAGAGTGCAGCATATCGAAGGAACCGTCGCCGCACATTGCGTAAACTTCCTGATCCGGGCAAGCAATCTTACAGCCGTAAGCACCGGCAACTTCGTAGCCCATGCAGGAGTAGCCGTACTCGCAATGGTAGGTGTTCGGAACCGAAGCTCTCCACAGTGCCTGCAGGTCGCCCGGCAGGGAGCCGGCAGCGCCAACACAGATGGAATCCGGAGCGATATGGGTGTTGATGTAGCCCAGAGCAGCAGTCTGCGTCAGGGTAGAACCGATGGACTCGATGAAGTGCTCAACAGCACGGCGGTTAGCGTCCTGGATTTCCGGAACATAGGACTCAGCGTCGATGTACTCAGTGTGATCCATGCGATCAACATCAGCCCACCAAGCATCCTGCAGTCTCTTTACTTCTGCAGCATACTCATCAGAGGTATGATAGCCGCCCATAGCGTCGATTTCAGCGCTGATAGCAGTCAGAGCTTCGTTTGCGTCAGCAACTACCGGGTAAGCGTCCATCTTCAGGCACTGGAACTCGGAGGGGTTGATGTTGACAAACTTCGCGTTTACATCATACAGCCACTTGGAAGCGGTGGTGAAGTCGGTGTAACGGGTACCAACACCGATAACAACGTCACAGTCATGTGCAAATGCGTTTGCGCACTCGGTACCGGTGATGCCCAGACCGCCAAGGCTCAGCGGATGGGTCCACTCGATAGCGGACTTACCTGCCTGGGTTTCGCCGAAAGCAATACCATACTTTTCAGCGAATGCACGGAATACCTTATGAGCTTCTGCGTAGCGAACGCCGCCGCCGCAGATCAGGAGCGGCTTCTTAGCGCCCTTGATGATTTCAGCTGCCTTCTTCGCTGCCTTCTTGGTAGCCGGACGGCGCTCGATGTTCCATACGCGCTTCTTGAAGAAGTCAACCGGATAATCGTAAGCTTCGCCCTGTACATCCTGCGGGATGGATACAGCAACTGCACCACAGTTGCCCGGATCGGTCATAACGCGGAATGCAGAGATCATATCGGTCATGATCTGCTCCGGACGGTTTACACGACCCCAGTACTTAACAACAGCCTGGAAGGAATCGTGTGCGGAAATGGTCAGGTTCTGGGGCTGCTCCATCTGCTGCAGTACCGGGTCAGGCTGACGGGATGCGTAAACATCGCCCGGCATCAGCAGAACCGGAATGTTGTTTGCAGTAGCGGTAGCAGCAGCGGTAATCATGTTGCAAGCGCCAGGACCTACAGAAGAGGTGCAGACAAATGCCTGCTTGCGGCGCAGCTGGCGGGAGAATGCCACTGCAGCCAGAGCCATGCCCTGCTCGTTCTTGCCCTGGTAAACTTCCAGGTCCTTGATCTCCTGCTCGATACCGTTGCAGTAACCAACACAGTTGCCATGGCCCGGGATCATGAAGATACCGCGGATAAACTTCTGCTCAACTTCATTGCCGTCCATATCAATATAGCTGACATACTGATTCTCCAGGAAGCGGATGCAAGCCTGGCTGGTGGTCAGACGGACTGTTTCCATGTGTTTCATTGGGAATTTTTCCTCCTCATGCAATTCTTACACAATTTCTCACGATTGTTTTAGGATTGTATTCTTATTGTTTGAATAATAAGCTAAGCGTTTGAGATTAATAGCCGGTGGGGCACTTCCAGATGTGCTCGTCTGCATCATCCTTCACCAGCCATTCATGGGTCGGATCATCCACACGGGTCTTATCCCACGGATCGCCCGGCAGGTGACGAATGCCCCATGCATAGCAGCAGGCATAACCCGGTGCAGTTACCTGGGAATGGCAGTCCTTGGTAATCAGAGCACAGCCGTTGTGATGGGTTTCATACAGCTCGCCGTTGCCCCAGCCTGCGCCATAGCCCATGGGCTTGTCATAGCGGTAGAAGTAAACTTCCGGCTGCGGATGGGAGTGCGGCGGGTAAGAAGACCACTTGCCCGGCAGATTGACAACTTCGCCCAGAACCATGTTGGAGTACGGAGCGATGTCCAGATCGAAGCAGGTACGAACGTCGCGCTTGATGCAGTTCTGCAGAACGCCGTCGGTGCCGCGCGCCCAGGTATCGGTGTCATCCGGGGTAAACAGTCTGTTCTTGAATTCCGGTGCAACCTTGTCATTCAGGGTTTTCTGAACGTAGATGTTGGATGCGCCCTTTGCGGTAATCACAATCTTGGTCTGCTTGCAGACATGCAGGCACCAGGGGTTGTAATCGAACGGGTTCGGACGAACCATATCCACGCTCTGGTCATCCCAGGACATATTGACATCGCCGTCGAACAGCAGGCATGCAACTTCCTTGTCAGCCTCTTCGATGGTGTAGGTGTCGCCGGCTTCCATAACCAGAAGAGCAACGTCCATCATGCCATCTTTGCCTTCTCCTTCATCAAGACGCAGGTACTCATTGTAGCCGCGCTTGACTTCCTTATCCATGTACATTGTAAAACACACCTTTCTCTATGCCTGACGGGTCAGGCAGATCATAGAAGTACAATGCTGCAAAAGGGCGTACAACCCCTTCATTGCATAATTTATTGTAATTATATCATGACATGTTGGTATTTTCAAGAAGGCATGTAATAAAAAGAAAACAGAAATTTGTGCAGGTCTAACAGAAAAATTGTGAGATTGATGCCGGATAGTTGTCAGCTTGGGAGATAATACAAAATGAAGTCAAAAAAGGCAATATTTTGCAGCATTTCAGGGTTGGAAAA
Source organism: uncultured Clostridia bacterium (assembly GCA_945872165.1). Classification (GTDB taxonomy): domain Bacteria; phylum Bacillota; class Clostridia; order Oscillospirales; family Butyricicoccaceae; genus Butyricicoccus_A. The sequence goes on from CAMBYS010000055.1 coordinate 9,896, forward strand.
ACTTGTGAATCCGGGGCGGCAGTGCTATAATAATACCATACAATGGAAAAGAAACCATACCGCACTTTTCGGTAAGAAGCTATGTAATATGGATACGAGCCGAGTGGTAAGCGGAGATGAGCGGAAGGAGGAATCCTGATGAAGCGAGAATCTCGAGACATTCCCTTCGCCTGCCCGATTGAGGCGACGCTGGGACTGATTGGCGGAAAGTGGAAAACCCTGATTCTGGACAACCTGACCGATGGGACCCTGCGTTTTGGTGAGCTGCAGAAGTGCATGCCCAGAATCACGCCCAAAATGCTGACGCAGCAGCTGCGGGAACTGGAAGAAGACGGGCTTGTTTCCAGGCGTGTCTTTCCTGTCGTGCCGCCGAAGGTGGAGTACGAATTGACAGAATTTGGACAGACCGTCCGTCCGATTTTGACGGAAATGCGTGACTGGGGGCGCGCATATCTGGACGGGCAAGAAAAGCCTTCAGATACACAGTAAAGGGATATACTGGTAGATTCCATGCCGAACGTGAAAACGAGGATGCAGCTGCATCCTCGTTTTTTCTATGCCTGTGTGTCAGTCATCCATGCCGAACCGGCTTTCCAGACGATCCTCCGCCGCATCCAGCTTGTCCTCCAGATCCTCTGCCTGACGATCCAGCTTGCGGAATTCCTCGAAGGTCAGCTCACCCCGGGCATACTGGGCTTCCAGTGCGTCATCATATGCGTCGATTTCCCGATCCAGTGCATCCAGTGCGGAGGTGTGCTGGAAAAACAGTTCCCGATCCGCATCCCGATTGCCGGAGGGCTGCGCTGCATCTGCGTTGTCAACGGCATCGGTCACGCGCTGGGTAAGAGCGGAGAAGTCGGTGGCGGTGCCGTCGGCAGTGTCAGCCGTGTTGGCGGTGTCAGTGGTGCCCGCTGCAGAGCCGGCAGTGCCCGCAGCGGAGCCGTTTGCCGTGGTATCTGTGGTGCTCTGGGTGGTGGTCTGCTGCCCAGCCTGATTTGCGTTCTGTGATGTGGCATTGGTACCGCAGCCCGTCAGCAGCAGGGCTGCCAGCAGGGTAACCGAAACCAATGCAGTCATGTGTTTTTTCATGAAAAAAACCTCGCTTTCCGTTGTCACCCCCCTGTAAAGGGGTGTGAAACTAGCATGCCGCATTTTGGCTTCTTTCATGCGGGAAAAAGACAAAAGCCCTCCGGTACATGCCGAAGGGCTGGCGATCTGAAGCGACAAATGTCTGTCAATCCGGATTATTCCCAGATGATACGGACATTGTGGGCACGGCAGAACTCGATATATTTGGGTGCCGGCTTCTGATCGATAATCATGGTGGAAATGTCCTGCAGGCGGCAGAAGGTCACGGTTGCATCATGTCCCAGCTTGGAGCTGTCCGCAATCAGGATGACATTGGAGGAATGGGCCACCACGCCCCGCTTGATTTCTGCCTCAAGGAAGGTGGTATTGCTCATGCCGGATTCAACGGTGACGCCGGTGGCGCTGAGGAACGCCTTGGTAATGCGCAGGTCGGACAGAGCCTGCTGTGCACCGATGCCCACAAAGGAGCTGGTGGACGAGTTGAATACGCCGCCCAGGGAAATCAGATTGACGTTGTCATATTTGGCAGCCTCGACCATGGCGGGCAGGGAATGGGTGACAACGGTGATCTTGATGCGGGGGGGAAGATGGCGCAGCACGTTCACCGCCGTGGAACCGGAGTCGATAAAGACGGTATCGCCCTCCCGGATTTCCCGTGCCGCAAGACGTCCGATATGATCCTTGGCGGAGGGATTCAGACCGGATCGCACCGGCAGAGGCATGACATCCTCCGGCAGAACGGCAGTAACACCGCCATAAACCTTGACGATATGCCCACGGGCTTCCAATTCGTTCAGATCACGCCGGATGGTGTTCTTGGAAACGCTGAATACCTCACATAATTCATCAATGGAAACCGTCTTTTTGGACAGGACATATTCTTCAATTGCATTTAGTCTGCTGATTTTCATAGTGGAAACCTGCTTTCTTGGAACAACAACAATAAAACACAAACACAGTATAACAGAAAAAACAACAAAACGGAACAATTTTTTCTGAAAAAATTGGTTAAATTTTGAGACAGTTGTATCAGGACTTCCTGCAAAGTTTGCGTGAAGTAAAGGTGACTTCTCAAGAGTGTATTGCACAACTTTTGGTGGACTTTTTTGCTGTCTTGAAAAAAACTATGAAAATCCCTGGTGGAGCATTGCAATTTGTTGGCAGAAATGATAAAATCAAAGAAAGTGTGGCATAGTGTGCAAATGGGCAAGAGGCCCACCCTGCAGCTGTGCCGACAATTCTTTGAATTAAGGAATAGGTAGGTGTATTCAATGCAGAAAGCAGAAAAGATGCAGGCTCTC
>CAMBYS010000056.1 GCA_945872165.1 uncultured Clostridia bacterium
TCAATACCGGTATTTCATAATATCTGCCGCAAATGATACGGCGGGGAATGTTCTTGTAAAACGCGCAATGGGCGGACAGCCCGTCCGCCCGATTGCAGCAATCGTTTCCGATGGTTCTCTTTTACTCTACGCTCGGGAATGCAAGACCCTGTGCCTTCTGCAGGGCAGCGTCATTCATGGCACGAACCTTCAGCGGCAGACCGTACAGGTTGATGAAGCCTTCAGAATCTGCATGGTTATATGCCTCATCCGCATCAAAGGTAGCCATTGCTTCGGAATGCAGGCTATACGGGGAGGTAACGGATGCCGGGATGATATTGCCCTTGTACAGCTTCAGCTTGACATCGCCGGTAACGGTCTTCTGGGTCTCATCCACAAATGCGCTCATTGCCTTGCGCAGCGGGGTGTACCACTGGCCATTGTATACCAGCTCGCCGAACTTCATTGCCAGCTGTGCCTTGTAATGTGCGGTCTCTCTGTCCAGCGTGATCTCTTCCAGCTTCTTGTGTGCTGCATACATGATAGCACCGCCCGGGGTCTCATATACGCCGCGGCTCTTCATGCCGACCAGACGGTTTTCCACAACGTCCAGCAGACCGACGCCGTTTGCGCCGCCCAGCTCATTGAGCTTGGTCAGCAGAGCAACGGAATCCATCTCTACGCCGTCAACAGAGGTCGGAACACCCTGCTCAAAATGGATGGTCACATAAGTCGGCTTATCCGGTGCTGCTTCCGGAGAAACGCCCATTTCCAGAATCTCATCATACTTCGGCTCGTTTGCCGGATCCTCCAGATCCAGACCCTCATGGGACAGATGCCAGATGTTCTTATCCTTGGAGTAATTGGTCTCACGGTTGATCTTCAGCGGAATGTTATGTGCTTCTGCGTAATCAATTTCCTTGTCACGGCTGTCCAGCTCCCAGAAACGCCACGGAGCCAGTACCTGCATCTCCGGTGCAAATGCCTTGATTGCCAGCTCGAAACGTACCTGGTCATTGCCCTTGCCGGTGCAGCCATGTACGATGGTATCGCAGCCTTCAGCCTTTGCGATCTTTACCAGTTCCTTTGCGATGATCGGACGTGCAAAGGAAGTGCCCAGCAGATAGCCTTCGTAATCTGCGCCTGCCTTCATGGTCGGGATGATGTAATCATCCACAAATTCCTTGGTCAGGTCCATGACATACAGCTTGGAAGCGCCGGTAGCCAGAGCCTTTTCCTCCAGACCATCCAGCTCGCCAGCCTGGCCAACATTACCGGAGATGGCAATGACTTCACAGCCGTAGTTTTCCTTCAGCCACGGAATGAGTACGGATGTATCCAGACCGCCGGAATATGCGAGGGCAGCCTTCTTAATGGTGATATCCTTGGTAGCAGTAGACATTTTATATATTCCTCCATGAAATAGGCGATTTGTTTTGTGCAAAGCGTAAAAACCGCGTTTTTACCGTTCCAACCGCCCTGTTTTTGTCATGACCATATTATAGACCCGATATAGCCGGAATGCAAGAAAAACTTTTAAATATTTTGCAAAATGTATATTTATGCATCCCTCCTATTACTTTTCCGTGCCGTTTTTTTCCACGATTTTCTTTTCCTTTCCCAAATGTTTCATTTATGCGCAAAAAATGCGGGAAATTCACAGTTTTTTAACTTTCTTCCCTTGCAAATCCCGGTGTTTTATTCTATGATTAGCTTAATACGCGGAGTGATAATTTATAAACGCCATATCATGCAGACACCCTCTGTGCTGTCCGCATCTGCCACGGAATGGAGGTTATTTTTATGAAACAGTTCCTTTGTCTTATCCTGTCTGCTGTCCTGCTCACCGGTCTGCTGGCCGGCTGCGGAAAGAAAAAAAATGATACGGAATCCGATCCTGCCGCCGGTGCAGCCGGAACACTCACCATACAGGAAGATGACACCATGAACCTGAACATGCTGTTCTCCCTGATGAGCACACCGGACCACGGTGTCACCGAGCTGCTGGGAGAAGGCAATGACCAGAAGTACAATGGAGATGGCATCCTGACCCAGCGGGAATATGACGGCATTGCCTATGGGCAGCACATCATCTTTACCGTTTCCTATAATGATTACGGCGATGTTTCCTCCATTGACGTGGATTTCGAGGACGATGTAACCCGGCAGCAGCTCACCGATATGGTAACCGAATTGCTGAACCGTCAGCCCAAAGAGGATGGCAAATGGCATTCCGATACTGCCACCGTCAGCATTGTGGAGCATGACGGACATCCGGGTATCCTGCTGGAACAGTTTGAAGTGGAATCCGCAGAGGATCCGAACCAGTACTGAGCCCTTCCCTTTCCAATCAAGACATGCAGTTTCCTGCATGTCTTTTTCTTTCCATCTTTCATTGGAAAACATGACAAAATCCGGTTTTCTTTTTACAGAAATCCAACACTTTTGCACAAAAAACACTGGAATCTTCCTGCAATACATGCTATACTAATATATGCATTACAGCAGAGACCTTCTCCGCTGTGCAGAATGTATGTTATTTGATCAACTATTATGGAAAAAGGTGGAAATTAATATGGCAATGGAACTGAAAATGACCGGTCTGACTTCTTTCGTGAAGGAAGAAGAGATTACCAACATGAACCCGCTGATCCAGACCTGCAACAAGATGCTGCTGGAAAAGACCGGCCCGGGCAATGACTTCCTCGGCTGGGTAAACCTGCCCCTGGAATATGATAAGGAAGAATTCGCACGCATTCAGGCTGCTGCAAAGAAAATCCAGAAGCAGTCGGATGTCCTGGTTGTCATCGGCATCGGCGGCTCCTATCTGGGCGCACGGGCTGCCATCGAGTTTGTTAAGGGCCAGATGTACAATGCAGTCCGGGAGGAAGGCATCCCGGAGGTATACTTCGCAGGCAACAACATCAGCTCTGCACAGATCAACGATATCATCAAGGTCATCGGTGACCGTGATTTCTCTGTCAATGTCATTTCCAAGTCCGGCAAGACCACAGAGCCGGCTATCGCATTCCGCATCTTTAAGGCACTGGCTGAAAAGAAGTATGGCAAGGAAGGCGCAAAGGACCGCATCTATGCTACCACCGACAAGGCACGCGGTGCCCTGAAGGAGCTGGCTACCGCAGAAGGCTATGAGACCTTTGTTGTACCGGATGATGTAGGCGGCCGTTTCTCTGTTATGTCCGCTGTTGGCCTGCTGCCCATCGCTGCTGCCGGCATCGACATTGACGAGCTGATGAAGGGCTATGCAGAAGCACGGGAAGCATTCACCGACGGCACCACCACGGACAATGCCTGCTTCCGTTACGCTGCACTGCGCAACATTCTGTACCGCAAGGGCAAGGGTACCGAAATTCTGGTTAACTATGATCCGTCTCTGGTTATGTTCGGCGAATGGTACAAGCAGTTGTACGCTGAATCCGAAGGCAAGGATCTGAAGGGCATCTTCCCGGTATCCGCTGCATTCTCCACCGACCTGCATTCCATCGGCCAGTTCATTCAGGACGGCACCCGCAACCTGTTTGAGACCGTTGTCTGGGTTAAGGAGCAGCGTTCCGATATCGTTCTGGAAAGCGCTGAAAACGATCTGGACGGCCTGAACTATCTGGCTGGACAGACCATGCAGTTTGTCAACTCCAAGGCATATGCAGGCACCCTGCTGGCACATGTGGACGGCGGCTGCCCGAATATCCTGATTGAAATTGACAGAACCGATGCATACCACTTCGGCTATCTGGCATACTTCTTCGAGAAGGCATGCGGTCTGAGCGGCTACCTGCTGGGTGTTAACCCGTTCAACCAGCCGGGCGTTGAGAGCTACAAGAAGAACATGTTCGCTCTGCTCGGCAAGCCGGGATTTGAAGAGGAAAAGAAGATTCTGGAAGCAAGAATTAACGGTTAATTCCTTCTGTATTATGACAGCAGCCCGCCAAATGGCGGGCTGCTTTTTTGTGTCAGTGTTTCTTCCTGCTTTGCAAACAAGCAGCGGCTGCCCCAAAAGGGACAGCCGCTATATCCGGGGGTGAACATCGGATAAAGAGATGTTGTCTTATGCTTCTTTCTTGCCAAACAGTTTGCGGAACAGCTTGTCAATGCCGTCCAGCGGAGCTTCCGGCTCACCGTTATCCGGTGCATCGGCAATCTCTGCCTCGTATTCGTACTCGCCATTGGTCTTTCTCGGTCGTTTTGCAAGATATTTGATAAATCCGAGCATAATCGCGAAGCACAGGAAGCACATGGGTATGCCGCAGAAGGATTTAATCGTCTTAACACCGCTGATACCGCCAAGGACAACAAATACCATTGCGATGACTGCGAAGATGATGCCCCAGAACAGCTTGAGCCATACCGGCGGCTCATGGGTATCATCTGAGCCCTCCATGGACATACCTGCCAGGGTAACTGCCATGGAGTCGCACTGGGTAACCAGTGAAATCGTAATAATACACAGCATCACAATCTTTGCAATCTTACTCAGCGGCAATACATTGAACATTGCCAGCGTCAGTGCCTCTGCACCGTCGTTCAGGTAAATGCTGTAGAAGTCAACACCGTCATAAATCTGTGCATGCAGGATGGTGCCGCCGAATACGGAGAACCATACGATGCCGAACAGTGCCGGGAGAATCCATTCAATCAGGACAAACTCACGCAGGGTGCGGCCATAGCCAACACGAACCATGAACAGTCCAAGCAGCGGTGCATATGCCATCCAGTCAACCCACCAGTACATATCCCAGTTCTGGGGCCAGTTGCCTGCATCTGCAAAGGGTGCGGTGTACAGGCTGGCAGAGAAGAACTCGCTCATATACTCGCCCATGCTGTGGGTGAACAGATTGCAGATGTATGCGGTCGGTCCTGCCAGGAATACGAACAGCAGCAGGATAAAGAAGAAACGGGTGTTCAGGTTGGACAGCATCGTGATGCCATTGCGCAGACCGGATACTGCCGACAGGTTATAGCAGACAAACATGCACAGGATGATAATAATATACATCATCATGGTGGGCTCAATGCCCGCAAATGCCTTGATGCCTGCGGACAGCTGCATTGCGCCATAGCCAAGGCCGCCTGCAACAGCGCCGGTCAGTGCAAATGCACACCATGCATCAAATGCGGTTGCCCACTTGCTGTTGGTCACCTTGTCGCCAAACAGCGGGATCAGCAGAGAGCTGGTCTTGAAAGGTGCCTTTTTATTTAGAATAAAGTATGCCAGGATAACGCCCATGACAACACAGGTTGCGTAAGGGGTAAAGCCCCACTGCAGGAAGCAGTGCAGCATACTCCATACGATGGCGCCATTGCTTCCGGCTGCCAGTCCCGCACTGGGGTCCGGCTCCATAGCGAACAGCAGCGGCTCCGCAGCGCCCCAGAATACAACGCCTGCGCCGATGCCGGTGCACAGCGAGATGCCGAACCACTGCAAATAGGTAAATTTCGGTTTTGCGTTGGGACCACCCAGTTTAATCTTACCAATTGGGGTCACCATAACAACCACACACAGCACAACCATGATGAGACAGACGATGGAGGTAAACCATCCCAGGCCCCACATCAGGTTATTCATAACCAGATTGTTCAGAATGTCATAGAATGCTTCCGCATTGACAACGATGGCTACCAGCATCAGTGCAAACAGCACAATCGTTACCGACATGACCGACCATCTGGCTTTTCCTTTTGTTTCATTCATGTCTTTTTTCTCCTTTCTTTTCTCTTGTTTCCTATCGTTTTCTCTCCTTCAGCAGCTCTGCTGCCGACAATCACCTCCGCACTTGTGTTTTTCTCCAATAACCTCAGCGGTTTATATTGCTTTCAAAAACAATTTCCATGAACCGCTGATTCATTCCCCTGTGCACCTCCGGCACAGGCTGTCTGACAGCCTGCGGCCGGTCTGCACAGGATGGAAAATTGAAAAGCTTTTTTGCTGTGTCTGCCCTGTTTCAGCTTGCGAAAATCCAAAAAATTTGTTATACTTCAAGTCAATGAATATATAGAGTCAATGACTTACAGTCAGTATATATCCCGCTGTGGTTACATTTTGTATGTATGTATTATACGGAAGAAATATGGCAGAAATTCGACAAAAAATTGTCACCTTTGTAATTTTCACATTTATTTGCATTTTTACCAATATTTCCGCCCTATTTATGGACAATATTCACAAATATATGGAGAAAACGAGGATTGGAGGAGCCAAACATGGACACACGTACCGTCATGATTTGTGATGACAAAGAAGCAGTTCACGAAAGCCTGACACGTTTTTTACATGAGGACGGGATCGAAGTCATCTCAGTCTATGACGGTGAAGCAGCTTTGGAAGCCCTGTCCCGGCATCCGGTTGACCTGATCATTCTGGATGTCATGCTGCCCCGGATCAATGGCACCGATGTCTGCCGTACCATCCGCCGCAGCAGCGATATTCCGATTATCTTTCTCAGCGCCCGCAGTGAGGAAATTGACCGCATCATCGGTCTGGAATTGGGTGGGGATGATTATGTCACCAAGCCCTTTTCTCCCCGGGAGGTGGCCCTGCGTGTGCGGAAAATTCTCTCCCGCACCTCTGCCGCACCGGCACGCCCTGCCACACAAATGCTGCGCTATGCGGAATTATCCGTCAATCCGGATACCATGGAAGTCTTCGTGGGCGAACAGAAGCTGGACATGACTGCCAAGGAAGTGCATCTGCTGTCCTATCTGATCCGCAATGCCCAGAAGGTACTCAACCGGGAGCAGATCCTCAAGGCAGTCTGGGGCTATGATTATTACGGCGATACCCGTGCCGTGGATGCTGTTGTCAAACGCATCCGAAAAAAGCTGCCTACAGAGAATGTCCATTTTCCCATCCAGTCCATTTACGGTGTGGGGTATCGGCTGGGAGGTCAGGTATGAATGCAAAGGAAGAACGCCTTGTCTATATTGTCCGGGTTGTCCTGATCTATTTTCTGTTCCTGTTCACCGGTATCTTTTCCATCTACATCATTCAGTGCCGGATCCATATGAACATGAATGATATGGCACGCACTGCCGCGGTGGAACTGGCTGAGGACGGTACCATTGACAATGTGGAGCCCTATCTGACCAACAGCATCCTGTATTATACAGAGGATGGTCTGCACACAATGCATACCTATTATGGTCAGCGGGATTTTCCCTTTGACCAGTACATCCACGCATATGAAACCTATTACACCCGTCACCGGGCTTTTTATGCGCTGCCCTTTACCCTGTCTCCCTTTGCCTTTGTGGCAGTCGCCGGCGCTCCGGTAACCGCCGCAGATGATACCTTCCTCGGCGAGGTATACCTGATCTGCAAGCTGGAATATCTGCCTCAAATTTATATTGCCTTTTTCCTGCTGTGTACGGTAGTATACAGCGCGGTGTTCCTTTCTCTTCAGTCCCAGCGCAAAAACCAGCAGGAAGTCACAAATATTTATCACCAGTATATCGCCAACATCAGCCATGAGCTCAAAACCCCCATTGCCTCCATTCAGGCCATCACAGAAACCCTCAGCGAAGGACTGGTACAGGATGAAGCTACCCTGAGCCGGTATTATGGCATTATCTCCCGGGAATCCCGCCTGCTGGAGCATTCTGTCCTGCAGATCATTGAGCTATCCAAGCTGCAGGATCACCGGATGCAGTTCCCCCGGACAGCGGTCCCGCCGGAGGAAATCTTTGTTCCCCTGCAGAAGATGTTTTCTTCCCGCTGTGAGGATATCGGCATCACCTTCCGGATTGATGACACCATCTGGAAGCTGCCGCCTCTGTATACCAATGCGGAACGCATATCCCAGCTGATTACCATTCTGCTGGACAATGCCATCAAATTTGTGGCGGATGACGGCACCATTTCCATCAGTGCCACCACCAAATATGCCCAGGCAACCATCCGTGTCTCGGACAACGGACGCGGTATCACAAAAGAAGATCTGCCCCATATTTTTGAACGCTTTTATAAAACCACCGTGGACAATCCCACCGGAAGCGGTTTGGGTCTTGCCATTGCCAATGAAATCATGGAAGGTCTGCATGAGAAAATGTGGGTACGCTCCAAACCCGGGCAGGGTACCACCTTCTTTTTCACGGTTCCCCTGCGCGATACATAAAAATAGAACCGCACTGCCAGACAAATGCTCTGACAATGCGGTTTTTTCTATGTTCCCCATCGGCTGGTTTCCGTTTATTGTGCTGCATGGAAATTTCTTCCCATACGTTCCAGCTCTATATCATACCGCAGCTGCAGGCAAAACACAAGTGTCACAGGAAAATCGGCTGATGCTGTCTGCCTTCCACTGCAGCCCTGGCAGTTTCCGGGATGTTTTCCATCACAGCCACCAGAGACCGGGGCTTGGTATGGGGTGCATCCTGCCGCATGGAGACGAAATAATAATGCTTGCGGTTGAGCAGCGCCGCAATATTGGGTGCCGAAGCTGCCAGCGCATCATTGCTGGATACTGCCAGCACCACCGGACGTTCCACCCGCAGCTGGGATTTTGCCGCCAGCGATACCGGTGTATCACTGAGCCCATGGGCCAGCCGTGCCAGTGTACTGCCGGTACATGGTGCGATAATCAGCACATCCAGCATTTGCCTGGGTCCGATGGGCTCCACTTCCTGCAGGGTATGCAATGGCTTGCGCCCGCAGATATGCGTAATATGATCCAGCGTATCCTGTGCCTTGCCAAACCGTGTATCCTGTGTAAAAACTGTTTCAGACACAATCGGCACCAGGGTCCAGCCCTCCTGTGCCATGCGTTCCATTACTGCAAGTACCCGTTCTATGGTACAAAATGATCCGCACAGGGCGAATCCTGCCGTTAAGCTCATACCAAGCCCTCCTCCTCCAGCATATGGCAGACGGTGGTATAAATGGCCTGTGCCGCACTGACAGGTGCCACCTTTCCCGGCAGGCTGAGTGCATGCATCACCCGGCACAGCTCTTTGGCATCCTCTGCCACGCCGCCCTTGCCGGAAGCCAGATCCACAATCAGTGCATCTTCTCTGCAATCGGACACAATCTTCCGTGTCAGGATGATATCCGGCACGGTATTGTAAATCAATGGGAACCGATGCAGCTGTCCCGCCAGCTTTCCGGTATGCAGCCAATCATATCCCGCCCCTTCGATGCGGGCAAAATCCTCATATTTCCGTGCGGACAATGTGACTTCTGCCCCCAATCCCCGCAGCCGGGGTGCCAGAGCGGAACCAATCCGTCCTGCTCCAATGACAAGCACCGGTAACCCATGCATGGTCACCGGCAATTCCTCCATGGCAATCTGGATGGCACCCTCCGCCGTAGGAATGGCATTGCGCAGGGCAAGCTCTTCCCGCTGCAGATAATCCGTAACCGTAATCCCCCGCCGGGATGCCATCTGATGTACCATGCCGGGTACGGAACCGCCATACACCGGTTTTCCCGCCGGAATCGCGTCCAGCAGGTCGGTCAGCCGATAGGGTGCATTGGCCAGCGGTGCATTCAGTCTGCCCCGTGTCCCCATCACCGGCATCGGCAGCAGAATCACATCCGCCTGAGCAAACAATGCCCGGTAATCACTGCAGGATGGAAGTGCTGTCTCATGCCGCTCCAATCCCACAGTCTGTACCCGGTTGCCATCCGCCGCCAGCATTTCCCCAAGGCAGACCTGCCGCACGTCGCCGCCTGCCAGCGCAAAGGTCAGCGTGTGTCTCATTGCCCTCCCTCCTTTATGGCTTCATTGTATGCCGAAACCGGAAAACTGACACTGACAGCAGCAAAAAAAGATCCCGTGAGAGCCGGAACGCCTGACGGGATCTTTGGATTTTATGGGATTATAACAGGGTCATCTGACCCTTGTCCTCATCCTTCAGCAGTGCGCCGATGGAAGGAATGGAATGGGAGACATACCGCTTGGGCTGGGTAAAGGACAGCTCCATGGCATAGCATGCATGGGTCACCGTATGGGTTCCCCGCAGTACCATGGCCTGTACACCCACGGTGGTACGGGTGGATTTTGCCGGGATAATGGCGGTGTTGATGGTCAGTGCCCGTCCATTGGTGGCAAAAATCGTAATGTCGCAGTCGTTGACCACATGGAAGAATGCCTTTGCCGGAGACCGGTCGGAATATGCACCGGTCAGGCGGCGGCGGTTGGTTTTGGTGGCAAAGCTGGACAGCTCAAACCGGGCTGCCTTGCCGTTTTCAAACAATACCACCAGACTGCCGGTATAATCTCCCGGCAGCAGCATGAATACCACATGCTCGTCCTCATCCATGGACAGCTTGGCAGGCAGATAATCACCCAGGGTACTTGCCTTGGTGTCATCAAAGTCATACAGATGGGCTTTATAGGCCTGCTGTTTGTCGGTCAGGAACAGGATTTCCTGCTTGTTGGAGGAATCCAGTGTCTGCATCAGGCTGTCGCCTTCCTTGAATTTCTGGTCAGAAGCACCACGCAGGGACTGAGCTGTGATCTTTTTAAAATACCCCTCCTGAGACAGGAACAGATGGACCGGATAATCCTCAATGTGATCCTCTTCCTCAAACTGTTCCACCTGATCTGCATCCAGAATCTCAGACCTCCGCGGTGACGGATATTTTTTGATGATATTCTCCAGCTCCCGGATAATCAGCCGGCGCACCTTGGCATCACTCTTGAGAATGCCTTCCAGACGGGCAATTTCCTTTTCCAGTCCTTCAGTTTCCTCAATGCGCTTGAGGATATATTCCTTGTTGATATGGCGCAGCTTGATTTCCGCGATGTATTCCGCCTGAGGCTGGTCAATGCCGAAGCCTTCCATCAGGTTGGGCACTACCTCTGCATCCTTTTCCGTATGGCGGATGATATGAATGGCCTTGTCAATATCCAGCAGAATGGTTTTCAAACCCAGCAGCAAATGCAGCTTTTCCTTTTTCTTTGCCAGATCAAACCGGATGGTACGGCGCTTGCATTCGGTACGCCACTTGACCCATTCCTCCAAAATGCCCCGAACACCCAGCACCTTGGGCATACCATGGATCAGGACATTGAAATTACAGGAGCAGCTGTCCATCAGCGGGGTCAGCTGCATCAGACGATCCATCAGCTTGTCCGGATCGGTACCCCGTTTCAGGTCAATGGCAATTTTCAGACCGGACAGATCACTCTCATCCCGGATATCCGAAATTTCCCGCACCTTGCCGCTTTTGACCAGATCCGCAATTTTATCAATAATCGCTTCAATGGTGGTGGTATACGGAATCTGTACCACTTCAATCAGATTTTCCTTTTTCACATACCGCCATTTGGAGCGGATCTTAAAGGAACCACGGCCGGTATCATAAATTTTCTGCATCTGAGCACGGTCGAGAATAATCTCACCGCCGGTGGGGAAATCCGGTGCCGGCAGGGTTGCCATCAGATCACAGTTGTTATCCTCAATATAAGCAATGGTGGTGCGACAGACCTCTTCCAGATTAAAGCCGCAAAAGCTGCTTGCCATACCTACGGCAATGCCCGTATTGGCAGATACCAGAATATTCGGGAAGGTAGTCGGCAGCAGAGTAGGCTCCTTCAATTCACCATCATAGTTATCTACAAAATCCACTGCATCGGTATCAATGTCCCGGAACAGCTCCGCACAGATTTTATCCAGCTTGGCTTCGGTATAACGGGATGCAGCATATGCCATATCACGGGAATATACCTTGCCGAAATTGCCCTTGGAATCCACAAATGGAGTCAGCAGGGCTTCATTGCCTCTGGTCAGGCGCACCATGGTTTCATAAATGGCGCTGTCACCATGGGGATTTAATTTCATGGTCTGACCGACAATATTGGCAGATTTGGTACGGGTCTGACCCATCAGACCCATTTTATACATGGTATACAGAAGCTTTCGATGAGAAGGCTTAAAGCCATCCAGCTCCGGAATCGCACGGGATACAATGACGCTCATTGCATAGGGCATATAATTCTCCCGCAGCGTCTGTGTAATGCGCTGGGAAGAAGGCTCCAGCGGATGGTATTCCTTTTTCTGCTCCTGTTTATTCTTTTTCTTTGGCATGTAGGAAATCGACCTTTCCTTGTAGTATCAATAAATATTGTGCAATCTCTATCCGCAATCCCCATAGACCGCCGGACGCTTTTGTTGTATTTTAGCGGCCGGTGGTCCGTACCAATGAACGCAAAGGAGGGAGATTGCAAAGAGGGAACCTTGGTGCCATCTTTGCAGAAAGATTCTGTGTTTTCAAAGCATAAACATTCAAACCGG
>CAMBYS010000057.1 GCA_945872165.1 uncultured Clostridia bacterium
GAGCGCTGCGTTCGGGACGCAGAGGCCGTGGGTTCAAGTCCCGCCACCTCGACCACGTCGGAGCAAGCTTTATATCGCTTGCTCCGTTTTTTTGCAAAAAACAGAGCGCACTCATGCCGCTGCTCCTCCTTTCCAAATCGAACCCGCTTCGCTGGGCTTCGATTTGGTCTTCGGTGAACCGTTCATTTCTTCTCTTTATTTTTTCTTTTTTCATGGATCTTTCCATGATTCATGATTTTTCTTTCTCTTATTTTTCTTCTTGATCTTTTTCTTACATTATGGTTCCCTATATATGTCTGAATCATATCGGAACAGGTTCTTGTTATCACGAGAGCCTGTTCTTTTTTCCCTTTTTCAGGGAAAAAACCTCACCCTGTGGAAACAAATGGTTCCAACAGGATGAGGCTACTCCCTTTCATTATTTCCAGATGCCGCGTCGTTTGCGAACGGCGTAATACATATCACTTTCCATTGCCATAACCTTTTCCAGCGGAACCGGTTTGAATACCGGCATGCGCATTTTTGTCTTAATCCAGACACAGGAATAAACCGCCAGAATCAGGAATACTGCACCGGTCAGCACCCAGATCTGCATCCGCTCCACCGGATCAGTGGAAATATTCATAATCATGTAAACTGTTCCGATAATACCGATGACCGGCAGAAGAATGCCGCCGGGAGAACGGAAAGAGCGGGGTGCATTCGGCAGACGTTTGCGCAGAACCAGCACATCAATATGAATGTGATCCGGGCATGCCTCCGCTTCTATTAGTTGGACATCTTTCTGCTCGCATAACCTTCGCAAGATTGCTCCGATCTCTTTCTTTAACTGTCCATATATTATCTTTCTTCTATACTTTGGAGCGAATACGATGTGATACTGACACCGAAATGTCGAATGTGATGTATGTCTGATTTCATTCTTTTCCATGTTTTAAACCTCCTCGTTTTTTGGAAATGCGGTCGCCAAACCACTTCCATTATACTTGGAGGTTTTCTTTTTGTCGCTATAAGCTTTTTTATTCCCCCGGTAAAACCGGGGGTTTATTTACGCTAAAGCACCAAAAAAAGGGACCTCCCGGTCCACAACCAGGAGGTCCTCCATATTCACCTGAAGCAGCCGGGATAACGCCAGCAGGTTATCCACCGTCGGCAGACATTCCCCATGCTGCCACTTATAAATCGCCTGGGGATATTCAAAGCCAAAATACTGCTGCATATCCCTGACACTCAACCCGCGCTGCTGCCGCAGCAGCTGAATGCGTTTGCCTGTTTCTTTCAGATTGATGGTCGGAAACTGTGTATATCCATACATCACAACTGTGCCCCTTTCCTGTCTCAAAACAGTATGGAACCCCTTGATATAGGGCTTCATGATAACAAATCCCTCAAATATTTCAAGCCTTTTTCTGTTGATCCAGCCAAATCACCCGGGCAATCCGCTCTGCCGCCAGACGGGAACCTGCTTCATTGGGATGGCAGCCATCTTCCGCATACAGCAGTTCCTGTTCGGATTTTTCATAAAAAGCTGTGCCCACATCGGCAAGCAGAGCACCATTCTGCTGTGCTGCTTCCTGATATGCCGCGGTCATCTGTCGGTACATCTCCTCATAACTCAGTCTGAAGCGGTTCATTTTTTCCTGTCCCTTCTGATATGCCCATGTGGCATAAAAGACAGGAACCGCTCCCGCCTCACGGATTGCTTCACATAAAGCGGCAGCACTTTGCAGGAATTTCTCTTTTGACACAACCGGCCCATTGCTCATTTCCTGTAAAACCACATAATCCCAATGCTCTGTTTTCAGTGCCGCCTGTGTGCGGGCTCCCATTTTTGTTTTGGGATTCAAATGCTCTGCCAGCCGTGCACCGCCGCGGGTATGCGCTGTTACCTCTGCCCCGGTCAGCTCAGCCAGCATATCCGGCATATCATTGGCAAAGGTAAAGCTGTTTCCCAGCATTAAAATGCGCATATTATTCTCCTTTTGCCTGTAATGCCTGGGGCAGTGGCCGTTTTTTTGCAGTATAATCTGTCACATCAATGCGGATGACACTGACAATGGAAACCAGCTTTTCATTGAAGGTAAAATCCTTTCCGGTCTGGGTCTTCATCAGAATGGTCATGGCATCCTGCTTTTGCTGCACATCATCAATGATAACAGCAGTTCCGCGTCCCATCAATGACTGATATGCCGTTCCATACTGGCAGGCAACCTCTCCCTCAAAGGGCTGTACAGCACATTCCATTTCAAAGCAGCAAGTCGGATTGCTGCGAATCACATCCAGCTTATAACCGGTTGCAGCTCCATGGACATACAGCGTCAGTTTTCCCTCCTCCATGGTATATCCATAGTTCATCGGGACAATATACGGCATGCCGTTGTCAACCAGTCCCAGATGCAGCACCTTGCTCTGGTCAAGTATATCCTGTATTTCCTTCTGATTGGTCCTTTCCAGTTCTCTTCTCGTCATGATTTTTTCCTCCTGTCTGATTTGTGTACACAACGGTCTGTGTATGATTACTCCATCCGGCCGAATGTCATTTCTTTTCCTTCCGCATCATATTTCTTCCGTTTTCCTGTGATGGATACAATCTCAATCCTCCATACAGCAGTGCGGGGCAGGCTCCGGGCAGCAGACGCTTCAAATGCATCCATATTTTCCGGGCAGTATTTCTCACAGATGGTACGCAGTGCGGCAAGTTTTTCTGTTTCCTCTGTCACCGGCACCGCTGTACCTGTTATCACAGCGGATTCATATTCCATTGTAAACCCAGAGGGATACGGCTTTACTGTGCCGACGCAGGTCAGACTGACCTGGGGATTCTGTCCCAATGCCTCTGTCTTTTGTCCTGACATAGCACAGTGAAAATACATGCTGTTTCCCATCCGGCAGACAGACAGCGGTACGCCATATGGCCGTCCATCCGGTAATATCATGGATAAAACCCCATAACTGCATTTTTCTGCCACCTGCATGGCAAAATCCTCATCCATTTCCCGATCTTTTCTTCTCATATTGCCTCACCTGCTCTCTGCATCTCAGCATGATAATTTTTCCGGTCTGTATTGCCTTCTGTACGACTCCGTAAAAACACGGGATTGTTTCGTCAGCTTCAGCTGTGTTCCGCCGATATCATGCATTTCATATTCTTTACTATAATAGCATTGCTGCTGTTTTGCAACAGCAAAAATCCAAATAAAAACCATATTTCCCCTAAAACAACAGAACTGCAGCATGCTGCCCATCTGACAGTTCCTGCAGTCCCTGCGATTAATTTTCCTTGCTGCGATGCGCCGCGATTTTTTTCCGTGTCACATCATCAATCTCCATTTTGAGCTGCTGCAGATAGGGTGAAAACTGTACATTTTCCCTGCCATATTCCAGCTGCAGATCATATTCTAAGGGCAGCCATGTGGAAATATCTGATTCATCATGCTGAATCACAGCCTCCAGCTTATCCAGCGCCTTATAAATCCGCGCTTCCTGTGTCTGCTGCGCTTCCATTTCCTCATATAATGCCAGCCATTCCTCCCGTTCCGGTGAGGGAAAGGTCTGTACCCATTGCCGCAGTGCCAGCTCTTCGGTTTTGCTGTCCGCCTCTGTTTTATCAAAGGAAGGGATATCCCCCGTAAAGGCCTCTCCCAGATCATGGATCAGGCACATGCGAATGACTTTATCCATATCCGCCTCCGGGAAAGCACTGGCAGTCAGCATTGCCATCAGGGCTGTCCGCCAGCTGTGTTCTGCCACACTTTCCGGCCGTCCGGAAGAGGTACTGCAATGCCGTGTATGACATTTCAATTTTTCCGCAACTGAAAGAATGTTCAGCAGTTCCGCCGGTTTCATGATTCTGTATCCTCCTTTTTTGTCAGGATCACTCCTGTTTTCCGGCTGTTACACCGGATTCCTGTTTTTTTGTTCATTCTCCGGCACTGCCGCCGGTTCTGCCTGTTTCTTTTGCTGCTCCCGTTTTTTTACGCCGTCTTTGAGCAAGGTATAAATCACAGAAGTGACCGGTACACCAAAGATCGTGCCCACAATACCGCCCAGTTCCGTGCCAACCGTAATCGCCAGCAGAACCCAAATTCCGGAAAGACCAATCCTGCCGCCCACAACCCTGGGGTAAATCAGCTTGTTTTCTACCTGCTGCAGCAGAATAAAGAAAATCAAAAAAATACCTGCTTTCATGGGAGATACCATAAACAGCAAAACAAAGGCAACTGCACCGCCCAGATATGCACCCAAAACCGGAATAATTGCCGTCACCGCCACGACAATACTGACCAGACCGGCATATTCCAATCGCAGGATTTCCATACCAATCAAGCAGAGTGTTCCCAGAATCACCGCTTCCATGCCCTGTCCCACAATATAATTTTCAAAGCAGCTGACCGTAATCTGCTTGACATACCGCAGATAAGCATACACGGATTCCGGCAGATAGGCCCGGAACAGGCGGCTTGTCTGATTTAAAATGCGCTGTTTTCCTGCCAGCAGATAAATGGAAAACACAATGGCAATCAGCATGGTGGCAACCATATGTACTGCCGTTCCCGTCGCCGTCACAACGGTTTCCACCAGTGTTCCGGTGGTAGCATTGAACTGCATCAGGCTGGAATTAATCCATTCTACCACACTGCTCATATCAATAGGTTTCAAATGCAGCAGCTGGGCTATCGTGTCCAGCTCCATCTGCAAATTGCCCACATATGCGCCGAAGTTCTGTTTGAACAACCGCACACTGGCGGCAATCTGGGGAATAATCACACCAAATAATGCGGCAATCACAGCGGCAATCAGCAGGTAAACCATCAAAACAGCGAGATAATTTGCCGCCCTTTTCCCCAGCCGTCCACGTTTCATCAGCCCTTTGCGTATTGCCCCATGAGGCCGGTTTAGAATAAATGCCAATGCAATGCCAATGATAAAAGCCCGGAAAAGTCCCAGTACACTTCCTGCACTGTGGATCATGGTTTTTCCGTAAATCAGCAGAAGAAACAAAATACCTATCCCGATCAGGATACGAAATTCTCTCCGTATGGTTTTGTGTTCCATCACAATCACCAACCTTCCGATTTGTTTGATCTATCATGGAGCATACTGTTTTGCCGTCTGTTCCGGCAGCAGTTGCTTCCGTTTATTTCTTCACGCGCTTCTGAATGGCTTCACGCAGCATGGACAGCTTTTCTCCCTGCCGTTCAAAATCCTTCCGCCGGAAGCCTGCCACACGCTTCAAAGCGGAGCGCTTGGTCCAGTCCATTTTCTCCGTACTCTTCCAGGTATAGTGCCGGGAAATCCGCACCCGTTCCTCTTCAATCCGATCCTGCCGTTTTTCTGTCAGTTCCTCAACAAACTGCTCCATATACAGCTGGACGCGGTCTTCAACCTCCTGAATCGTCTGGTTCAGATTGGTCAGTGCGGAAACAGTCAATGTCAGGTCTGATGCCAGAACCGCCATCAGCACCAGAGAAAGTGCTTCTATCGCAATATTGGGAACTCCCACACTGATCTGACGGACAAACGGATAAATCAGGTACACAATCACCAGTCCGGCAATACCAAACAGCAGCGTATTCTCCAGACAGATTCTGCCCTGAAGATTGAATGGTTTGTCACTGTAATCCCACCAATACGCGTGAAACAGTTTTTCCAGTGTCCAGGACGTGACAAACTCCAGTACCGCACTTCCGGCTGCGGAAATCAGATATACCTGCCACCATTGCAGTTCCGGCAGCTGTACCCCCTGCAGCCATTCCAGCAGAATGGAAATCGCTACTGCTCCTGCACCATAAATCGGACAGATGGGGCCATATAAAAAGCCTCTGTTTGCCCATTTACCGGTTGTCACCGTACAATATAGCGTCTCAAATGCCCATCCCATAAAGCTGTAAAGGATAAACCAGACAAAATATCGGCTAAGCCACATGTTGTTTTCCCCTTTCTTTTTCCTCAGCCGACAGCATATCCCTTCTGCCGACTTTTGCAATGCATTTATCTTATCACAAAAATTCCGATATGACTGTACCAAAACAGATAACTTTTTGAATTTTTTGTTAATATTATGGAAATTCATCGAATTTTAAGGCTTTGTTAAGTTTTTTGTGCTATGATAGCCTAAGTCTTATAAGGGCGGATCTGTTCCAGACCGTTATATGTCCATAGTGACAGGCACCTGCAGGTGCCGCAATTCAATTGATAAGGATGATACGTATGACACCACAGCTAGACCAACAGAAAAAACAGCGCATGAAAGGCGTTCTCCTCTATCTGGCAGCTTATCTTACTGTGTTTTTTCTTCTGGAACGCAGACATGTTGTCCCTTACATTCTGCATACCAGCTTTGACAATCTGATTCCGTTCTGTTCTGCCTTTATCATTCCATACATTTCATGGTATGCTTATGTGGCAATAACGGTACTTTTCTTTACACTTTTCGTTGACAGTGAATCGGAATTTTCCCGCCTTGCCACAACCTTTTTCATTGGGAATACCCTGTTTCTGTTCATTTCCTTTGTATTTCCCAATGGGCATCTTCTCCGTCCGACGCTCATCGGCCATGATTTACTGACACAGCTGGTTCGTCTGCTGTATTCCATTGATACCTCTACCAATATCCTGCCGAGCATGCATGTTTTCAATGCAGTTGCCTGCTGCATCGCGATCCATCATGACGAAACCCTGCGCAGGAAACCCTATATCGTCACATGTTCCAACATACTGACTGTCCTGATTGTGCTTTCAACCATGTTTCTCAAACAGCATACGGTTTTGGATGTGCTGCTCGCACTGATATTGAACTGCATTTGCTATTCCTTTATATACAAAAGCAATCATTTCGACCAGCTGCTCAAAACAGGCTTTAAAACCAAGCATTTCAAACGCAAGCGTCTGAACTGATGCGATTTTCATCCCAATAACCAAGCTCCCTGTACCGGATGATTCCGACACAGGGAGCTTTTTCTATCCAGCACAGCAGATGGATACGCTTGTTCTTCTTGTTTAAAACTGAAACTGATCTCCGGTATGGCTCTCACGCAGCTGCTCACCCATGATCTCATGCAGCAGCTGATATCCCGCTTCACTGGTACAGTGCCCGGTATAAAAAATTGTCGGTAGCTTTGCCAGCTCTGCCCCGGTAGCGCGGATATTCTGTTTTTCTGTCTCCGTATAATCACTGGATTTTTTCATATGGAACCCGCTGAACACCACATCCGGTGCACCGCCATACAGGCTGCGATAGGTATCCAGAATATTGACAATGCCATTGTGGGCACAGCCGGAAATCAGAATCTTTTTCCCAGCCTCAGACAGCACAACATACTGCTCATGGCAGAAGCTGTCATTGATAAACTGTTCCCCTGTCTTCTGCTTCAGAGCATGGTTGCCTACCGGCCACAGCTTTTTACCTGTCACGTGAGTAAAAACGGAAATTCCATCATCAATGACATAATTTCCATCCATCAGATGCACCTGCGGCAATGCCAGAATCCGTTTGTCTATGCCGATGTACCATTCCGACAGGGTATCCTTATGATAATACTCCGCTCCTGCTGTCTTCTGGAGATAAATATTGGCCTGAGGATTTCGCTGGGCAAATGCGAGCACACCGCCGGTGTGGTCATAATGTCCATGACTCAGAATGACGGTGTCTACCCGGCTCAAATCCACCCCCAGCATATCCGCATTATACAGGAACGCATCACTGGCTCCGGTATCAATCAGCAGCCGATGCTTTTGTGTTTCCACATAAAAGCTCAGTCCATGTTCATACCGCAAGCCGCCCTCGACCGGCTTATTTTCAATCAGATTGATGAGTTTCATTGTCTTTTCCTCGTTGTTCGTGGGTATCAGTGGTTGATAAATGCCAGACCAATCAAGCAGATCACAATACCGACTACCTTATTCCATGTAATAGCCTCATGAAAGAACAACAGCCCTGCAACCATCAGTGCAATGGCAAGAAATGCACTCTGAACCGTAGCTGCTGTACTGACCGGCCAGCCTGCCTTATAGGCAAAAATAAAGCCTACCTCCAGTCCCACAATCGAAATGCCAAGGGCAAAGGATGCCCAGTTGAGATGGCTGTATTCCCGCAGCAGATTGACATCCTTTCCCATGACAGCATATAAAATGCCTGCGCAAACCGCCGCCACCATATAGGTCACCGTCAGCGATGCAAAGGGATTGATGGAACCCGGTATGGATTTGGAGCAAATCTGATATATCGTATTGGAAAGCACCACCAGCGCAATAGGCCAGATGTATGACAGCATAACAATCACCTCCCTGCTGTTCTTATGTCAGCAGAAAAAGCGAATACATGCCTGTATCCGCCCTTCCGCTGATGCATCAAAAACTAATCCCAGTAATCTACCGGATGGGGAAGCCGGATTTCCTTCACATGAAATACCGGTGCTTTCCCCTCCGACAGCTGCCGTTCATAATCCTTTAATGCGGCAAACGCATATTTGCTTAAAATCAGAATCACCGGCATATTGATCAGAGTCATACCGCCCATGGTGATATCTGCGATATCCCACAGCAATCCGGCATTCAGTCCGGCGCCCAGGAAAATCACCAGCACCGCAATCACACGGTAAACCATCATGAAGCCTTTTCCCGGTACATGTCCAAGGATATAATTCAAAATATTATCCACATAAAACAAATTGCCCAGCAATGTGGTAAAGGCAAATAAAATCATGGATACGGTAATAAATACCGGTCCGACGGTGCCAAAACAGCTCTGTAAAGCTGCCTGTACATATGGTGCGCCGGACAGTGCCTCATTGGGCTCCACACCGGAGCACATGCACATCAATGCCGTAGCGGAGCAAAGCAGCAGGGTATCAATAAAGACTGACAGCACCTGCACCAGTCCCTGTGCCACCGGATGATTGACATTGGCAGAGGAGGATGCATTGGGTGCAGAGCCTACACCTGCTTCATTGCTGAACAGACCGCGTTTGATGCCATACATCACGCAGGAACCACTGAAACCGCCGAAAATAGCAGAAACATCGAAGGCTTCCCGCATAATCCGCATCAATACAGCGGGCAAATTGGAAAAATTCAGTACAATGACCAGTAACGCTACCAGCACATACAGAATGCCCATTGCCGGTACCATAATCCCGGTTACCTTTAAAATACGCTGACCTCCGCCAAACAGGCAATATCCAACCAGCAGAGCCAGAATCAAACCGATGATCCAGGGAGACCATGTAGGATCATAAAAGCTGTATCCGGAAAAAGTAGACTGCAGATTATAGGATGCCAGCATATTGAAGCCAAAACCATAGGTAAGCACCAGAAAAATCGAAAAGGCCAGTGCCAGCGGACGGCTGTGCAAAGCTGCTTCAATATAATATGCCGGACCTCCATAGCTGCCATTGGGACCGCGCTTTTTGTAAATCTGTGCCAGTGTACTCTCCACAAAGGCAGAGGCACTGCCGATGATGGCAATCAGCCACATCCAGAACATGGATCCAAAGCCGCCAAGACAAAGTGCGGTGGATACGCCGACTATATTGCCGGTTCCCACCCGTGAAGCCGTGGATACCATCAGGGCCTGAAAGCTGGATACATTGCTGTCTCCATCCGCAGGCTTTTCCATCAGAGATGCAAAGGCCCGGCGAATCAGACGAAACTGTACAAACCGGCTGCGAACGGTAAAATACAGTCCTCCTGCCAGCAGAATCAGAATCAACAGCTTTCCATACATAAAATGATTGATCCAGGATATCATCTGTGAAATCATGCATTCCACCTCATTTTTTCTCATGCATTTCATAAACCGGAGCAGACAGACCACTCCGGTTTATATCCAATTTTATCTTTTCCGCTTTGATGTAGTAAAGCTAAAGATCAACGCCAGAAATGCGAACGCAACACACATCCAGAAAACCAGCGTTGCCGTGCCATACTTGGAGAACATATCATAATAGCCCTTCAGATAAATCACCGCAATCAGTGCCGGCACACCATAATGTACATAATGCCGGATAAATGCCGGGAATCTGATCCCTTCGCCGGTATCTGCCTCCTGCAGGAAGTTCTCCCAGCCCCAGCCATTTTTCTTGGTACAGAACAGGACAAACAGCAGGCTGCCCAAAGGCAGAATATTATAGGAAACCAGAAAATCCTCCAGATCCATAATGGTAGAACCTGCACCAATCGGCTGGATGCCGGACAGGATATTATATCCCAGGACAGCCGGAATGGACAGAAGAATCACACCCACAATGTTGTACCTGACTGCCTTCTTACGATTCCAGTTAAAGGTTTCCATGGTCATGGACAGGATGTTTTCAAATACTGCGATAACTGTGGACAAAGCGGCAAACGACATGAAAATAAAGAATGCCGTGCCCCAAATCTGTCCGCCTGCCATATGATTGAAAACATTCGGCAGCGTGATAAACAGCAGCGGCGGGCCGGAATCTGGCTGTACACCATAGGCAAAGCATGCCGGGATAATGATAATACCTGCCATCAGGGCAACAAAGGTATCCAGTCCCAATACGCTCAGCGCTTCACCGGTCAGACTGCGGGATTTATCCAGATAGCTGCCAAAAATCTCCATTGAACCCATGCCTACACTCAGTGTGAAGAATGCATGGGACATGGCAGCAAACAATACATTGCCAAACCCAATTTCCGAAAACTTGCTTACATCCGGTACCAGATAAAATGCCAGACCTTCCTTCATGTTGGGCAGCATCAGCGAATGTACTGCCAGAACAATCATCAGGCAGATGAGCAGCAGCATCATGATTTTGGTGATGCGTTCCACACCGTTCTGCAGACCCAGGGAACAAACGCCAAAGGACAGCAGCACCGTGATAACCATAAACAGCATCATCTCTGTGGGAGATGCCAGCATATTTGTAAATTGTTCGGCAATCTGTTCGGTTTCCATACCGGAAAGCCGCCCGGTCAGCATACGCAGCGCATAGTTAATCATCCAGCCTGCAACCATGGTATAAAACATCATGAGCAGATAGTTGCCTGCTATGCCGAACCAGCCGAACCGATGCCAATTGGTATGCTCCGGCTCCAGATCCGAAAAAGCCTTTGCCACACTGTGACGGCTGGCACGACCAACCGCATATTCACAAATCAGAATCGGCAGACCAAGTACCACCAGGCAGACCAGATACAGCAGAATAAATGCCGCACCGCCATTCTGACCACAAATATACGGAAATTTCCATACATTGCCCAGACCGACTGCACAGCCGGCGGATACCAGGATAAATCCCAGCCGTGTACCGAAACTTTCCCTTTTTTCCATTCTATTTCCTCCTTTTATCAATCAACTTGTCGTTTTTTGTCTTTTCCTCCTTTGCTGTCTTTTAGTATACCATACTTTTCACCTCATGAAAACTTTTCAACACAAAGTAAAATAAAAAACATTTTCCAGCAGTCACTCCCTCCGCTGCCGCTTCCGGACAGCAGCATTGTCGACCTGATTCCTGTCTGAAATGATTTTTTCATTTCATGTTAGATATTATGTAAAATATACTTGACATTTTTCTATTGCTATGGTATCCTTGGATCATAGAAAACAACAACTGCTTCAAGGAATGGAGGAAAACGATATGAATACCGCATATATCATTGGTCTGATTGCCGGCGTAGCTGTCGGTCTGGTGCTGGTGTTTCTGCTTATCCGGTATTTTCGGACGGATAAGAAAATCATGCCCCAATATGATGAACGTCAGGAATTGATCCGGGGCAGAGGCTTTAAATATGCGTTTTATACCAGTCTCGTGTATTTTGGTCTGCTGACACTGACCATATTCTGCCTGACTGAAATCGTTCAGCCGGGTGTGCTGACCTTCTTGGGCGTCTGCCTTTCTGTACTGGTGTATGCAGGCTACTGCATCTGGCACGAAGCCTATTTTGCACTGAATGAAAATCCCAAACGGGTGATGATTGCCTTTTCTGTCATCGGCGTGTGCAATGTCATCATTGGTTTGTCCAATCTCCACGAAGTCCCCTCTCTCCGGAGTGCTGATGCTACCCCCGGACTGATTAGCCTGACTTGTGCGGTGCTCTTTGTGGGTATTTTCCTCATCCTGCTGGTAAAACACATTGCCAAC
>CAMBYS010000058.1 GCA_945872165.1 uncultured Clostridia bacterium
GTTTGCCCAGTATTTACAGCGGCTGTCAGATAAAACCCAGTTCATTGTCATTACCCACCGCCGCGGCACCATGGAGGAAGCAGACATGCTGTATGGCGTGACCATGCAGGAGCGTGGTGTTTCCAAGCTGTTGATGCTGAATATTGCGGATGTGGAACGGGAAATGCACATGGAGTTGAAATAAGGAGGGATTCTATTATGGGATTTTTTGATAAGATCAAACAAGGACTGAAAAAAACCACCGATGCGGTCAGTGAATCCATCGGCGATGTCATGGCTGCCTTTGTCAAGGTGGATGATGATTTGCTGGAGGAACTGGAGGAAGCCATGATTCTGGCTGATCTGGGTGCGGTAACCGCCTCCAATGCAGTGGAAGAGCTGCGGGACCGTGCCAAGCACCAGCGTATCAATACCCGGGAAGAGCTGCGGGATGCCCTGTGTGACATCCTCAGCGGCATGATGCAGGAGGACACCGGACTGGATATTTCCAAAGAACCGGCAGTCATTCTGGTCATTGGTGTCAATGGCGTAGGCAAGACCACCACCATCGGCAAGCTGGCAGCGTCCTATGTGGCACAGGGCAAGCGTGTCATGCTGGCAGCGGCGGATACCTTCCGTGCAGCGGCAGCAGACCAGCTGACCATCTGGGCAGAGCGCTCCGGCGCGGATATTGTCCGTCATGGCGAAGGTGCCGATCCGGCAGCGGTGGTCTTTGATTCCATTGCCGCGGCAAAGGCACGTGGCTGTGATATCATCATTGTGGACACAGCAGGACGCCTGCACAACAAGGCGAACCTGATGAATGAGCTGAATAAAATTGACCGTGTCATTACCCGGGAGCTGCCGGATTCCAGCCGGGAAACCCTGCTGGTACTGGATGCCACCACCGGACAGAATGCGGTATCCCAGGCAGAACAGTTCAACAAGGCGGCAAAACTCACCGGCATTGTGCTGACCAAGCTGGATGGCACGGCAAAGGGCGGCATTGTTGTGGCAATTTCCGCCGGACTGGGTGTACCGGTCAAATATGTCGGTGTAGGCGAAGGCATTGATGATCTGATGCCCTTTGAAAAGCAGGCATTTGTACAGGCACTGCTGCCCATGGAAGGAGAGGAATAAAACCAATGGCAAGACCGGATTTACGGCGCAACGATGAACTGCGCAAAATGAAGATTGTCCCCAATTTCACCATGCATGCGGAGGGCTCTGTCCTGATTTCCGTGGGCAATACCAAGGTGATCTGCAATGCGACGGTGGAAGAGGATGTACCGCCCCATGTACGGGGTACCGGACGGGGCTGGGTGACAGCGGAATACAGCATGCTGCCCAGAGCCACCAATACCCGCAACCGGCGGGATATTTCCAAGCTGAAGCTGAATGGCAGAAGTGCGGAAATCCAGCGGCTGATCGGCCGTGCATTGCGTGCCGTCACCGATATGGAAGCGCTGGGCGAACGGCAGATTATCATTGACTGTGATGTCATTCAGGCGGATGGCGGCACACGCTGTGCTTCCATCACCGGCGGATATGTGGCACTGTGGCTGGCCTGCAAAAAACTGGTGGATCAGGGCGTGCTCAAAAAGATTCCGCTGACCGGACAGGTGGCAGCGGTTTCCGCCGGTATCTGGAACGATGAACCGATTCTTGACCTTGCGTATGAGGAAGATTCCCATGCCATTGTGGATGCCAATTTCGTTATGACGGAAAAGGGCGAATTTGTGGAAATTCAGGGCACCGGTGAAGGCAGACCCTTCAGCAAGGAAGAACTGAACAAGCTGATGTCGCTGGCACGCCGGGGCACCGCGAAGCTTTGCCGGGAGCAGAGAAAGATTACAGGTGAGATCGGATGAAATTCGTATTCGCTTCACACAATAAGGGAAAAATACAGGAAGTACAGGAAATCCTCGCACCCTTTGGCATTGAAATTGAGCCGATTCCGGCGGATTTCCCGGAGATCGAGGAAAACGGCACATCCTTTGAAGAAAATGCCAAGATCAAGGCACGGGCGGTGTGTCAGGCAACCGGATTGCCGGCAGTGGCAGATGATTCCGGTCTGACGGTGGATGCACTGGACGGTTTCCCGGGCATTCATTCCGCCCGGTGGGCAGGCCCGGAGGCAAATGACCATGATCGCAACCAATTGCTGCTGGAAAAGCTGCTGTCGGTACCGGAAGAACAGCGTGGCGCCCAGTTTGTCTGTGTGGCAGCCTGTGTCTTCCCGGATGGCAGGGAGCTGGCAGTCCGGGGACAGTGCCGGGGTACCATCTTGGGTGAAGAGCATGGCAGCGGCGGCTTTGGCTATGACCCGGTTTTCTGTGTGCCGGAATATGGCTGTACCTTTGGTGAACTGGCATCCGATGTGAAAAATTCTATTTCCCATCGCGCACGGGCCTTTACCGCATTGGGAAGCGCACTGCGGACACTGTTACAGGAAGGAGAATAACTATGCTGACAAGTAAGCAGCGGGCACGCCTGCGTGCCATGGCAAATACACTCAATGATACCGTACTGATCGGCAAGGAAGGCATCACGGATGCGGTGCTGGCACAGGCCGAGGAGGTACTGGAAAAGCATGAGCTGATTAAGATTAAAATTCTGGAGACCGCTATGATGACACCACGGGAGGCACAGGGTATCCTGTGTGAGGCGCTGGATGCGGAGCCGGTACAGTGCATCGGCACCAAGGCAGTAATTTTCCGTGTGGCACGGGAACCGGACAACCGGCATATCAATCCGAACCCATGAGAATTGGTATTATGGGCGGCACCTTCAACCCGCCTCACAACGGACATGTACATGCGGCACGGCAGGCAGCCCAGGCATTGGAGTTTGACCGTCTGCTGCTGATTCCGGACAATCTGCCGCCTCATAAAACCCTGCCAAAGGGTTCCGCTACCGGGGAACAGCGGCTGGAAATGACCCGCCGGATGGCAAAACTGATTCCGGGAGCAGAGGCTTCGGATATGGAACTTCGGCGTGGCGGACGAAGCTATTCGGCGGAAACACTTCGCTGTCTGACCGCAGACAACCCGGGCAGCACCCTGTATTTTATTATGGGAACCGATATGCTGCTGACACTGGACAAATGGCGAGAGCCGGAGGTGATCTGCCGGCTGGCCACACTGGCTGTCATTGCGCGGGATGAAGCGGATCGGACTGCTATTGCACACAAGGCTGCATGGCTGAAGGACAAATGGCAGGCACGGGTGGAAATTGTGGACTGTCCTGCCCTGACCATCTCCTCGACAGAGGTGCGGGCTGATCGCCAGCGGTGCCGGGATATGGTGCCGGCAGAGATTTTTGCCTATATTGAACAGCAAAAGCTGTATTTTTAGGGCGTATCTGAAAGACTGAAACAGGTGTGATTTTCCTGGGTTCAGATAACGCCGAATGGATTTGGGGAACAACAGGTGCAGTATATCTGCACGTACAGAACGGAGGATAACCATGCTTTACGATGATGAAATGAGACGAGATATCCTTTCCCGCCTGTCCGGATACCGGCTGAAGCATACACTGGGCTGCGAAAAGGCTGCACGGGAGCTTGCACGGAAATACGGTGCCGATGAGGAGAAATGTGCCTTTGCCATGCTGCTGCATGATATTACAAAGACCTTTTCTCAGGAAGAGCAGTTGAACTTGTGCAAAAAATACGGTATAATACCCAATGATGTCGAAAAAACAGAATGGAAAATGCTGCATGGAAAAACTGCAGCTGCCATTGCGGCGGATGTGTATCACGCACCGGCAGATGTGACCCATGCAATTGCATATCATACCACCGGCTGCGCCAATATGACGCTGCTGGATAAAATTGTTTATATGGCGGATTACATAGAAGAAAACAGAAGCTTTGACGGTGTAAAAACCGCACGGAAGCTGGCGGCACGCAATCTGGATAAGGCTATGCTGTATGGGCTGGATGCGTCGCTGCGGGACCTGGTACATAGGGGCAAGCTGATCCATGTGGATACCGTTCTGGCAAGAAACTGGCTGATGAACAATATGTAAAGAAAAAACAGATAGATGGGCATGTGATGGGACGATGGATGCATGAAAAGAAAGAGAAACAAGCTGCCGCGTCGGATATTGAATATCCTGGTTGTCATTGCGGCAGTATGCGTGGTAGGGTATTTCGCGTTTTGCTACTGGGTGAATGCTTCCGGTTCACTGGTTGGCGATCATCTGCCGGATCCGGAGGATGTGGATCAGGGCTCTGCGATTGTGGTGAACGGAGCTGGCCGGCGGGAGGGCGTGTTTACCCTGTTTATCGGCGCTACGGATGAGGATGAAATACGCACGGATTCCATGATGGTGCTGGTATTTGATACGGAAAATCATCGGGCGGATCTCATCAATATTCCTCGGGATACTTTGGTGGACTGTGAACGCACCGGTGCGGGACGCAAGATCAATGCGGCATATGCTTCGGGCGTAGATGAAATGCTGGATGAGGTGAGTACCGTCATCGGCTTCCGTCCGGACAAATATGTGGTGGCAAACTTTGACGGCATTGCAGAGATTGTGGATGTCATCGGCGGCGTGGATTATGATGTCCCCTTTGACATGTCCTATCACGATGCATCTCAGGATCTTTCCATTGAATTCAAAAAAGGATACCAGCATCTGGATGGCGAAGAAGTCGTGGAATATCTGCGCTGGCGGCACAACGATGACGGCACCGGTTATGATGATGGTGACATCGGACGTGTAACCAAGCTGCAGGATTTCCTGGTTACTGTAGGCAGTGCTGTGCTGTCTCCTGCCAATGTGCTCAAAATCCCGTCGATTGCAGCTGCTGTGTCCAACAATGTGGAGACTGATCTGACCACATCCCAGATTCTGTGGCTCGGCATGCAGGGCATGAAGATGGACATGCAGGAGGACATCAGCATGCAGACGCTGATCGGCGATTCTGCCATGGTGAACTTCGGGGACAACATCTGGGTCTATATTCTGGATGAGGATATGGTCATTGACCAGATCAACGAAACCTTTAATCCGTATATCCGGTCACTGACCGAAGAGGATTTCAGCATTGTGACACCGGATACCTACGGCATTTACAGCGAAAGCTGGCGTAATGAGCGAGCGGTTCGATATGCGGGTTATAAAAAATCTGATACGTCTGACAGTGAGGAACAAGACAGCGATTCCGATGAGGAATGGGCAAATTCCGAAGAAGACGAACCAGTCATTTATTATGATGATGATTAATTACGATACATCCGGCCCGATCATGGGCGGATATAAGGAGGCGTTTTGAACATGCCAAATCATGATACAAGAACGTATGTCAAAGCCATGGTACAGGCTTTGGACAGCAAACGAGGCGAGGATATTCAGGTACTCAAGGTGGGCGACCTGACTTCGATTGCGGAATATTTTGTCATCTGTACAGCAAACAGCACCACACAGGTCAAGACCCTGGCAGATGAAGTGGAATTCCGTCTCAAGACCGATTACAATGTGGTACCGCACCATGTGGAGGGACATGACTCCGCAAGCTGGATTCTGATTGATTACGGCTTTGCACTGGTGCATGTATTTCTGGAATCTGCCCGTGAATTCTACAGCCTGGAAAAGCTGTGGAAGGATGCCACGACCATTCCGACTGACGAGCTGTAAAACATTTATTTTCTTTCGTATTTATTTCACAACAGATGGGAGCCATTGAAATTGGAAAAATACAATTTTAAATCCATTGAAGCAAAATGGCAGAAGACCTGGGAGGAAAAGCAGGCCTTTGCCGCAACCAACGATTATACCAAGCCAAAGTTTTACGCGCTGGTAGAATTCCCCTATCCCTCCGGTGCAGGTCTGCACGTAGGTCATCCGCGGTCTTATACCGCTCTGGATATCGTTGCCAGAAAGCGCCGCATGCAGGGCTACAATGTACTGTACCCCATGGGCTGGGATGCTTTCGGTCTGCCGACGGAGAACTTTGCCATCAAGAACCATGTGCATCCGGCAGAGGTTACCAAGCAGAATGTGGCACGCTTTAAGAGCCAGCTGCAGGCATTGGGTCTGTCCTTTGACTGGAGCCGTGAGATCAACACCACTGATCCGAGCTACTACAAGTGGACCCAGTGGATCTTCCTGCAGCTGTTCAAGAAGGGTCTGGCTTACAAGAAGGAAATGGCAGTAAACTGGTGCACCAGCTGTAAGTGTGTCCTGGCAAACGAAGAGGTTGTCAATGGCGTATGTGAACGCTGCGGCAGCGAAGTCATCCGTAAGAACAAGAGCCAGTGGATGCTGAAAATCACCGACTACGCACAGCGTCTGATTGATGATCTGGATGATGTGGATTACATTGACCGGGTCAAGACCCAGCAGCGCAACTGGATCGGCCGTTCCACCGGTGCAGAGGTGGATTTCACCACCACCGAAGGCGATGTGCTGACGGTTTACACCACCCGTCCGGATACCCTGTTCGGTGCAACCTACATGGTTATTTCCCCGGAGCATCCGATGGTGGAAAAGTGGGCAGACAAGCTGACCAACATTGATGCCATCCGTGCATACCGTGATGAGGCAGCACGGAAATCCGACTTTGAGCGTACTGAGCTGGTAAAGGACAAGACCGGCGTACAGCTGGAAGGTGTCCGTGCCATCAATCCGGTAAATGGCAGAGAAATTCCGATTTTCGTTTCTGACTATGTTCTGATGAGCTATGGTACCGGCGCCATTATGGCAGTACCGGCACATGATGACCGTGACTGGGATTTTGCAAAGAAATTCAACCTGCCGATTATTGAGGTAGTCAAGGGCGGCAATGTACAGGAAGCTGCCTTTACCGACTGCGCAACCGGTATTATGGTCAATTCCGGTTTCCTGGACGGCATGACCGTAGAGGAAGCAAAGAAGGCCATCACCGAATTCCTGACCGAAAAGGGTGTAGGCCATGCCAAGGTAAACTACAAGCTGCGTGACTGGGTATTCTCCCGTCAGCGTTATTGGGGCGAGCCGATTCCGCTGGTCAAGTGTGAAAAGTGCGGCTGGGTACCGATTCCGGAATCCGAGCTGCCGCTGGAGCTGCCGAATGTAGATTCCTATGAGCCTACCGATGACGGCGAATCTCCGCTGGCACCCATGACCGACTGGGTCAACACCACCTGTCCCTGCTGCGGCGGTCCGGCAAAGCGTGAGACCGATACCATGCCCCAGTGGGCTGGTTCCTCCTGGTACTTCCTGCGCTATATGGACCCGCATAACAATGACGCACTGGCTTCCAAGGAAGCACTGGAATATTGGGGACCGGTTGACTGGTACAATGGCGGCATGGAGCATACCACGCTGCATCTGCTGTATTCCCGTTTCTGGCATAAGTTCCTGTATGATATCGGCGTGGTACCGTATAAGGAGCCGTATCAGAAGCGTACCAGCCATGGTATGATTCTGGGTCTGAATCCGCATAGCTTTGAAAATCAGGATGAAAAGACCAAGAAGGATCTGATTGCCCAGTATGGCGATGAAAAGGGTGCCAAGCAGTATCTGCGAGACAAATTCGGTGAAATGGCAGACCATCCGGTTGTCAAGATGTCCAAGTCTCTGGGCAATGTAGTCAACCCGGATGATACCATTGATGAATACGGCGCAGATACCATGCGTTTGTATGAGATGTTCATCGGTGACTTTGAAAAGTCCGCTGCATGGTCTCAGAAGGCAATCAAGGGCTGCCGCCGATTCATTGAGCGTGTATGGCAGCTGTTTGATAAGGTACAGCCGGGCGATACCTACAGCAAGGAAAATGAGGTTGCTATGCATCGCACCATCCAGAAGGTTACCGAGGACATCGAAGGCTTGAAGATGAACACCGCAATCGCACAGATGATGACCCTGCTCAACCAGCTGGCAGACAAGGGTGTCAACCGTGCAGAATATAAGACCCTGCTGACCCTGCTCAATCCGTTTGCACCCCATGTCACGGAAGAACTGTGGCAGATGCTGGGTGAAACCGATCTGCTGAGCCTGCATACCTGGCCGGAATTCGATGAAAAGAAAACCGTAGAGGCATCCATCCAGATTGCTGTACAGGTAAACGGCAAGGTAAAGGGCAAGGTAACCCTGCCCATGGACTGCCCGAAGGAAGAAGCTCTGTCCATTGCCATGGCAGATTCCAAGGTGCAGAATGCCATTGCAGGCAAAAATGTGGTTAAATCCATCGTTGTGCCGAATAAAATCATCAATCTCGTTGTCAAGTAAGGATTTGCGGCAAGGTTTTTGGAATAAATCCAAAACTATTGCTTGACAGTCCCCTGCTAAGGCGATATAATATATTCACGGCATTTTGCCGGTGCATCAGCGTTTATTGGCAACGCGCGGAGGGAGGGAAAACAATGTCGGAAATCCGCGTAAAGGAAAACGAGTCTCTCGACAGCGCACTGAGAAGATTTAAGAGATCCTGCGCAAAGGCGGGTGTGCTTTCCGAGCTTCGCAAGCGTGAGCATTATGAGAGCCCAAGCGTAAAGCGCCGTAAGAAGTCCGAGGCGGCTCGCGCAAAGAGAAGAAAGTATTAATGACTTGCTCAAACAAACACTGGAATGGGAAACTGTTCCAGTGTTTTTTGCCGTCTGCACACATATTTTCACCCGCGGCGGACATACTGGAATTGGAGCAGAAAATCCACTGTGTACAAGGCTGACTGTAGGAAGAACAGCCTGTGCGCAGGCATCCGGTCGGCATTGGAGAGATTTATGAAACAATAACCCGATCCGGACTCTGTAAGCCTGAATCATGTGCCGCGGATGCGGGAATACGGTTTCCTGTTCAGATGGGGAGCCGTATTCCTTTTTCTTCCGGGTTCCTTTTGCGTTTGGCATGGAAATGTGCTATACTTACCATAGCAGAAACAAGGTCTGATATCCGAGACAGGAGGATGAGGAACATGAGTAAGACAGAAAAATTTTTCCGTGCCATGGCATGGCTGTGCCTCGGTGTTATCATTGGATTTTTCGTATCCCCAATCAAGCAGGGCGTAGACATCCGCATCTGCAGCAACAATACCGACACGGTATTCGGCAATGGTGACGAGGACAACGATGACGATGATGACAAAGACGATGGCGACGACGATGAGCCGGAAATGGTGACGCTGGAGGATTTTTGATTGTGAACAGAGCGTAAAGAACACCCATTGTGGGTGTTCTTTTTTGGACAGATATGGTATACTGAATTTGTTCGGAAGAAGAAAGGCGGCATGATACCGCATTCCTTCCGCAGTTTAAAACAGGAAGAGAGACAGAATCGTTATGAGTAAGAAAAAAAGAGAATCGGATGGCATCTGGGTCAGCGATGAACGGCGGATTACCGACGAATGCCGGCAGGTATATCCGGCGCTGTATCAATTGCAGCGGGGTGTATTTATTGCCACTGCCATTGTATGGATTATCACACTGCTGGGCCCTACCGTATTGAACCGAGTGGTTTCCGGCTATGCAGCCTGGGGCGGAACCTTTGAAACCGTGACACTGGTGCTGGCCTTTGTCATGCTGGTGGCATATATCATTGCCAATTATTTCTGGCAGAAGAAAATGGAAAAATTCCGTGAAAAGTATGAAATCCAGAAGTATAAAAAGCAGCAGGAAGCGGCCAAGCGCAAACGTGCCCAGAAAAATAAGTGAGTATGCATTCTGATCCCGGACAGCCGGGGTCAGATTTTTTTGGCAGGAAATCTCAGGCAATAAGGCGGACGGTATGGAACGACCAAAGGCTCCCGCAGAGGAGGGAGACTTTTTGACAGGAACCGTTTCAGATGTTATCTCAACCGGGCAGTACATCTGACTTTGTACCCGGCATATCCAGTGAATTCGACACGCTTCGGATTTGACGAGCGCAGGGATTTGCGCTATAATACCGAGTATTCAGGCAAAAATGACTTTCACATGATTGAAATGTATGATTTGGAGTATGTATAGATGAAGAAAACGAATCAATACGGCAATGAGAGCATCGCTGCACTCAAGGGTGCTGACCGTGTCCGCAAGCGTCCGGGCGTTATTTTCGGCTCGGATGGACTGGATGGCTGTCAGCATGCAGTATTTGAAATCCTGTCCAATTCCATTGATGAAGCCCGGGAAGGCTTTGGCAATGAAATTGTGGTTACCCGTTTTGCGGACCATTCCATTGAGGTGGAGGATCATGGACGCGGTATTCCAGTGGATTACAATGCCAATGAAAAGCGGTATAACTGGGAACTGGTCTTCTGTGAGCTGTATGCCGGCGGCAAATATAAAACCATGGATGGCGAGAACTATGAATTCTCTCTGGGTCTGAATGGTCTGGGTACCTGTGCCACACAGTATTCCTCGGAATATATGGATGTCACTGTTCGCCGGGATGGAATGGAATACAGCCTGCATTTTGAAAAGGGCGAAAATCAGACCGGGACCAAAACCGGTTTCCGTAAGAAAAAGTATAACCAAAAAGATACCGGTACCATCATCCGCTGGAAGCCGGATCTGGAGGTATTTACTGATATTGCCATTCCGGAATATTATTATCTGGATACTCTCAAGCGGCAGGCAGTCGTCAATCCCCATCTGAAATTTATTTTCCGCAATGAAACACCGGAAGGCATGGTGGAAACGGAATTTTGCTATGACAATGGCATTACGGATTATGTGGCGGAAATTGCGGAGGAGAAAAACCTGACCTCCATCCAGTCCCTCAGCAGTGAGCGCAGAGGTAAAGACCGTTCGGATAAGCCGGAATACAAGGTACTGCTCAATTGTGCCTTTTGTTTTTCCTCCAGTATTTCCCGGTTGGAATATTATCACAATTCCTCCTGGCTGGAATATGGCGGTGCACCGGATAAAGCGGTACGTTCTGCCTTTGTGTATGCCATTGACGCCTATCTCAAGCAGAACAATAAATATAACAAGAATGAAGGACGGATTTCCTTTCAGGATGTATCGGACAGCCTGATTCTGGTTACCAATTGTTTTTCCACGTATACTTCCTATGAGAACCAGACCAAAAAGGCAATTACCAACAAATTTATTCAGGAAGCCATGACGGAGTTCCTGCGTTCCGGTCTGGAAATTTATTTTATTGAAAATAAAGCGGAAGCAGATAAAATTGCGGATCAGATTCTGATTAACAAGCGTTCCCGTGAGCAGGCGGAAAAGGCCCGGTTAAACATCAAAAAGAAGCTGTCCGGCAATCTGGATCTGGCAAACCGGGTACAGAAGTTTGTGGACTGCCGTACCAAGGATGTATCCCGCCGTGAACTGTATATTGTGGAGGGTGATTCCGCATTGGGTTCCTGTAAGCAGGGACGGGATTCGGAATTTCAGGCGATTATGCCCATTCGCGGCAAAATCCTCAACTGCCTGAAGGCGGATTATGATAAGATTTTCAAGAGCGATATTATTACCGACCTGCTGAAGGTATTGGGCTGCGGTGTGGAAGTACAGTCCAAGTCCAATAAGGAGCTTTCCACCTTCTCATTGGATAATCTGCGCTGGAACAAGGTCATCATTTGTACTGATGCGGATGTGGATGGATTCCAGATTCGCACGCTGAATCTTACCATGCTGTACCGATTGACCCCCACTCTGATTGACGAAGGCTATGTGTATATTGCGGAATCTCCCTTGTATGAAATTGAGTGCAAGGGGAAATCCTATTTTGCCTTTGATGAGAGTGAAAAGGCTGCGGTACTCAAGCAGCTGGAGGGCAAAAAATATACCATCCAGCGCTCCAAGGGACTGGGTGAAAATGAAGCGGATATGATGTGGGAAACCACCATGAATCCGGAAAGCCGCCGGCTGATCCGTGTGGTTCCGGAGGATGTTGCAGCTACCGGAGAAATGTTTGATCTGCTGCTGGGTGAAAACCTGTCCGGCCGAAAGGAATATATTGCTGAGAACGGCTGGCAGTACCTGGAGTTTGCAGATATTTCGTAACTTACTTCTCTTTTCAGGAAAAAAGAGAAGTAAGCAAGAGAAAACCCTCTGTGCGCTCCCGCGCAAGTCAGGGACGTTGGTCAAAACACGACCAACGGCTCGCAAGAGGGGAGCGTAGGGATCGTTTGGAAAAGCCGGCAGGAGAAAGC
>CAMBYS010000059.1 GCA_945872165.1 uncultured Clostridia bacterium
AGCTGCAAAGCAGAAATAATGGAAGCCTTTTGCAGCAGCTCCGGATTGCCCTGGAAATATACATAGTTGTGACGGATTTTCTGGGTATCATATGCGGTGAATGCAACGAAGATGACAACACCAATCAGGCAGATGCCGGTATCCAGTCCCGGGATAAACAGGGACAGCAGCGCCAGAGCAATCAGTGCCACCAGTCCGAACAGCAGTACCGGACGGATGCGGGACAGGTCTGCCTTGGTCATATAACCATACAGTGCCATAACACCGAAGTAAACCGAGGTTATGCCGAAAACAAACACCAGTGAGGATACGTTATACAGCAGGAAGATGGAGCTGAAGGTCACCGCATTCAGCAGCGCATACAGAAAAAACAGTCCCCGTGCGGCGGTAATGCTCAGCTTATGCAGCCGGGCAGAAAGATACAGGACAACAGCGATTTCTGCTACACCCAGAACAATCGGCAGTAAGCCATTAAAGGTAGCAAGCACATAATAATATGCGCCGGTCCAATACATTGCGATGGAAGCGGCAAAGGTAACAAACAGTCCCAGGAACATCCAGCCGAAGGTTTTTGCCGTATAGGAAGCAAGAGATTCCCGGCTGACACCAAAGGATTGGTAATCATACCCCTGATTCATAAAATAGCCTCTCTTTCTCGGGGAATATCATCATGGAAACCATGGGAAAAGAAATCCGCAGCATGATTTGACACCCATACAGACATTCCCGTATTTTTATGTATTATACCGCATTTGATGCAAATTGTACAGAAAGTTCGTGAAACAATTCTGTATACAAACTGTGAACAAAGCATTACAATAAAAGACAGATAAAACGGGAACAGGGGAATATCAGGAGATTTTTTGGCTGTTCCGGCATCAGGAAGTGAGAAAAAGATGAAACAAACGGAAATGAATACACCGCACATGGTCAGCCGGTATGGTTCCCTGCGCACCCAGCTTGTGATAGAAGGTCTGCTGGTTGGTGTTTTTGCGGGACTGGTCTCGGTATTATACCGGTTTGCACTGGAACAGGCAGATGCCATCCGCAATGCGGCACTGGCCTTCAGTGCAGGCAATCCGCTGCGCATGGCAGGCTGGTTTGCTGTTCTTATCGGACTGGCATTGCTGGTGACCTGGCTGCTCAAATGGGAGCCCATGATTTCCGGTTCCGGTATCCCACAGGTGGAAGCGGAAATTGCCGGATACATCCGCCCCAGCTGGTATCGTGTCATTCTGGGGAAAATTATCGGCGGATTTTTGTGTATTGTAGGCGGTCTGTCTCTGGGCAGAGAAGGTCCTTCTATCCAGTTGGGCGGCATGGCAGGCAAGGGTGTTGCCAAAAAACTGAAACGGTTCCGGTTGGAGGAACATTTTCTGATTACCTGCGGTGCTTCCGCAGGTCTGTCAGCCGCGTTTAACGCACCGTTGGCAGGTGTCATGTTTGCACTGGAGGAGGTACACAAAAATTTCTCCGCCATGGTGCTGTTGTCCTGTATGGCGGCATCTTTGGTAGCCAATTACATTTCCAGCGGTATTTTTGGCATGCAGCCGGTATTTTCCTTTACGGTAGACAGCATGATTCCGCTGCGGGGATATGTGTATATTGTCATCCTCGGCATCCTGTGCGGCGTGCTGGGTGCGTTTTATAATAAAGTATTGCTGCTGTCACAGACAGCATATAAGAAACTCAGCTTTCTGCCCCAGGCAGTCCGTATGATGATCCCATTTCTGTGTGCCGGTGTGCTGGGCTTTACCATGCCGGAGGTACTGGGCGGCGGACATGGTATGATTGCGGCGCTGTATCATGGAGAGCCGGCACTCACCGTCATTCTGTTGCTGCTGGCAGGAAAGTTTCTTTATTCCATGGTCAGCTTTGGTTCCGGCGCACCGGGCGGTATCTTTTTCCCGCTGCTGGTACTGGGTGCCTATATCGGCGGCGCATATGGTACGGTTGTGGTGGACTGGTGCGGCTTTGACCGCAGCTTTGTTGCCAATCTGGTGATTATTGCCATGGCAGCCCTGTTTTCTGCCATTGTCCGGGCACCAGTGACTGGTATTGTGCTGATTTCCGAAATGACCGGCAGCTTTTCCCATCTGATGTCCCTGGCAACCGCATCCCTGGCAGCGTATATTGTGGCAGAATTGCTGCGCAGCAAGCCGGTATATGAAAGTCTGACCGAACGGCTGCTTGCCGGACGGAATGTGCACATTGCAAAGGGTGCGGCAGGCAAGAAATCCATCATTACCTCTATGATTGAGGAGGGCAGTGAAGCGGATGGCTGCACCATCCAGGAGCTGGGATTGCCAGCAGATACACTGGTGGTTTCGGTGACCCGCGGTGCAGAGGAACTGATTCCCCGGGGACAGCTCAAGCTGAAGGCAGGAGATCTGCTGGCAACCATGGTCAGCGAACGGGATCTTGCCGCCATGGAATCCGTGCTCAAGCACAAGGTTTCCTTTGAGGAGGAATGAGATGCTGGTGACGCATAGTTTTGGGCCATGGTTTGATGGGCAGTCCCGTGTGCTGATTCTGGGAACCATGCCCTCGCCAAAATCACGGGAAGCTGGATTTTATTATGCCCATCCCCAGAACCGGTTCTGGAAGGTATTGCCTATGCTGTTTGATGAGCCGGCTCTGGTAGGGGATATCCCGGCACAGCAGGCCTTCCTCACCCGGCATCAGATTGCCCTGTGGGATGTATTGGACAGCTGTGATATTGAGGGGGCTTCGGATGCTTCCATCCGCAATCCGGTGCCCAATGACATGAACCGGATTTTACATGCCGCACCGATACAGGCGATTTTCTGCACCGGACAAAAAGCAGGGACATTGTACAAAAAATATTGTCTGCCGCAATGCGGCATGCCGGCACAGGTGCTGCCCTCCACTTCGCCGGCCAATTGTGCCGTAAAACTGGAGGGATTGCTGGAACGGTATGCCGTAATCCGGCAGATACTTGAGAAATGAAGGAGATTATATGATTCATACCATTCTTTGGGCGACTTACTTGATTTTATATCTGATTGCGGTTATCCCGCTTTTGCTGTACTGCCGTTATCAGATTCAAAAGGGAAATCGTGATAAAATTACACCGCTGCTGCATCGCACGGTGGTGCGTTGGGCGAACCGTCTGATTTGGGCAGCCGGAGCAAAGATTGAGGTTATCGGTGAGGAAAATATCCCGGAGGAGACGGCGGTATATGTGGCAAACCATCAGAGCTATTTTGATATTCCGGTGGTACTGACCCGTACCGGAAAGCCCCGGGCGCTGATGGCAAAGGATTCCCTGTCCAAAATCCCGGGACTGCGGGGCTGGATGGATTTGCTGCAGTGTGTGTACGTCAATCGTTCGGATGAAAAAGCATCCATGCGGGCCTTGATGGACAGCACCAAATTGGTTAAGAGCGGAGAATCCATGACCATTTTCCCGGAGGGCACCCGCAGCAAGGGCGGTCCGATTGGGGAATTCAAAGGAGGTGCCTTCCGTGCCGCCACCAGTGCAAAGGTACCGGTGGTGCCGATCACCATTGATGGTACCTGGCATTTGTTTGAGGAACGGGGACGCATTCACGGAGGCACCGTGCGTGTGGTCATCCACCCGCCGATTCCCACTGCGGGCATGAGCCGCCAGCAGGTACGGGAGCTGCCGGAGCAGGTGCGCCAGCAGATTCTCTCTGGTATGCAGGAATAAGAAAAATGACCGTCGCAGCGTACATGCATACGCGGACGGTCATTTCTGTTTTTCATATTTGCCGAGAGGCTTATTCCTCAGGCAGCAGCTGTTTTTCCAGCCAGCGGCTGATATCGCCATAAACCTCGGTTTTGTTCAGCTCATTGAGAATTTCATGGCGGCCTCCCTTATAGAAAATCACATCTATATTCCGGCATCCGGCAGCGCGATAGGCTGCTGCGATTTTTTTCACACCATTGCCGTAATTACCCACCGGATCAGCGTCGCCGGACAGGAACAGAACAGGCAGGTTATGAGGGGTTTTCCGGATGTTGCTCATACGGTTGCATTTCTGCTCCAGAAACAGCAGATCCCGGAAGCCTGAAGCGGTAAAGATAAAATTGCACTTGGCATCCGACTGGAACAGTGACACAACGGAACGGTCACGGGAGAGCCAGTCGAAGGGAGTTTCACAGTTTTCAATGCGGGAATTGAATTTTCCAAAGACCAGATGATTGAGCATACCGCTGCGATACATAGGACCATGGGAACGGATAACGGAATTGGCCAATTGGATTCCCACGCCGGTCATGGCATAGGAAGCCGGGGAACCGCTTAAAATACAGCCGTCAATTTTATCGCCATAACGTGTCAGATACAGCCGCACAATCATGGAACCCATGGAATGCCCCAACAGGAAATAGGGCAGATCGGGCCACTGTTTTCTGACCCGGTCGGTTAATGTGGCCACATCCTCCACCAATACGTTCCAGCCGTTATGATGCCCGAAAAAGCCCAGAGAACCGGAGGGCGGAACAGAAGAACCATGTCCCAGATGGTCATTGCCGCAGACAATAAAACCCAGAGAGCAAAGATACTTCGCAAAGGAGGTATAGCGTGTGAAGTATTCACACATGCCATGGGAAATCTGGACAATACCCCGCAGCTCTACGCCGACAGGGCGCAGAATGTAATATGAAATTGAAGCACCGCTGGCGGCACTGGGATAAATGCTTTGTGTACAGCGGATATCCAAAACAGTGATCCCCCTTTCTCAGCAGCAGAGCCAGATAACATTCTTAAAAAGTATAGTCATATGATATCATAATCTCGACGGAATGAACGCAGGAAAGACAAAAGTTTACAAATGGTTTAAAATATTCAGGGGGAAGAGAAAAGGAACCTACATTTCCTCTTGCGCATAGCATCCGGTACAGGTATAATAAAAACAGAAATATGGTACGTTACCCGCAGAAGAGGAAAGGAGACGAATGGTATGGATAAAGAAAACATGGAAGAGCTGGAAGGTGTCATGACACTGGTGAATGAAAATGGCGAAGAGGTTGAATACGAATTCGTCGATTCTATTACATATGAAAATGCAGAGTATGTTGTCCTGTTGCCGGTAGAGGACGGCGACTGTGAAGCTGTGATTCTTGCTGTGGAAGAGGCAGAGGATGACATGGAAAACTATGTTGCAGTTGAGGATGAGGAAATCCTGTCTGCCGTCTACGAAATCTTCAAGGAGCATTACGCAGACCAGCTGGATTTTGAGGACTGAGCTGCCGCAATTTGTATGATGAAAAGAAAAGACCTTTCACCTGAGCGTGAGAGGTCTTTTGCGTTTTTATGGCAGAAACAGGCTGCGGATCAGCCGGATATGGGTTCCGGTTTGGTGTTCACCACATTCCAGTCCACCGGTGTAATGCCGTGGTCATAGAGGAACTGGTTGGCCTGGGAAAAATGCCCGCAGCCGAAAAAGCCCCGATGGGCAGACAGAGGAGAGGGATGGGCACATTCCAGAATCAGATGCTGCGGACGGGTAATCAGTTCACGCTTTTTGCGTGCATTGGCACCCCAGAGCAGGAATACCATGGGCTGTTCCCGTTCCCCCAGCAGGGAAATGATGCGGTCGGTGAGAATTTCCCAGCCTTTTCCCTTGTGAGAATTGGGCTGTCCTTCCCGTACCGTCAGAACCGTGTTCATCAGCAGGACACCTTCCCGTGCCCAGGGGACAAGATAACCGGACTGAGGCGGGAACATGCCGATGTCATCGTGCAGCTCTTTGAAAATATTCTGCAGGGACGGCGGCTGGGGAACACCGGGACGGACAGAAAAACACATGCCGTGAGCCTGTCCTTCGCCGTGATAGGGGTCCTGTCCGAGAATCACAATTTTTACATCGGAGTAGGAGGTATATTTCAGGGCATTGAAAATGTCCTGCATAGGTGGAAAAATATGCTGGGAACGATATTCCTGCTTGAGAAATTCCCGGAGCTGGAGATAATAGTCCTTTTCAAACTCCTCTGCAAGCAGAGTATCCCATTCATTTCCGATATTAACCATATGGGGGGATCCTTTCTGGTGATAAACATAGAATTAAAAGTGAACGGGATGAATGTTGGGCAGTGTGCCGGATGGCAGAATCGGGGAACATTCAGCCCGGTGCTGTGGAAGCATTTTTATTATACCATATTTTTCAGGGTTTGCATCAACACGGAAAAATTTTCAAAAAA
Organism: uncultured Clostridia bacterium; assembly: GCA_945872165.1. Taxonomy (GTDB): domain Bacteria; phylum Bacillota; class Clostridia; order Oscillospirales; family Butyricicoccaceae; genus Butyricicoccus_A. The sequence continues at coordinate 6,190 of CAMBYS010000059.1, forward strand.
ACAGAAAATTGTCATTATTTATTGAAAAAATGAATTTAGGTGAATGACTTTATTTCTCAGACAAGTTAAAATATTGAAAGACCATATTGGGGAAAAAGACGAAGAAAAGGGGAACATACTTTATGGATATTCGTCAGTTTTGCGTGGAGTTTTTCGGGATTCAGGACAGGGGATTGCTGGATGATTTGGAACGGGTTTGCCGGGTGCGCAGAGTGCCCAAGGGGGATGCGCTGGTTCAGATCGGGGAAAAGCAGTCGGAAGCTGCATTTTTGATTTCGGGTTTGTTCCGTGGATATTATGTTGACAGTGAAGGCAAGGAAGTCACCGACTGCTTTGCATACCGTCGGGGTGATTTTGTCATGTGCTGTTATTCCATGGATGGTATAGCGCATATTACGCTGGAAGCCCTGGAGGAAAGTGAGATTTTCTGCATTCCCATTCAGGAGATTGACAGGCTGATGGAACGATACCCGGAGATTGGCCGGATTATGTGCGGACAGCTGACACGGGCACTCAAGATTCACTGGAATTGTAAGGTAGCGCTGACACGCCTGTCTGCGACGGAGCGGTATCAGTGGTTTCTGCAGACCTACCCGGAGCTGATTCATCTGGTGAAAAAGAAGCATGTTGCTTCCTTTCTCAATCTGACGCCCCAGACCCTGAGCCAGCAGCGGAGAAATGAAAAACAACAGGTTGGCGTGGGTTAATGGTTTGATAACATGCGGCAGGCAATGCCTGCGGCTGATATGTTATATACTGATATGTTATATATCAGGGTGTGGAAGCCGGGGGATGGAATTTGGATACCGGCATCAAACCGGAGAAAAAGCAGTCTGACGAGGACTGCTTTTCTTTTTTGCAATTGTAACCGGATTGTAGTTGTATGGCAGGTTGGGATATGGTATCCTAAGTGTACTATGATTGATAGTACACTTGACAATTCAGAAAGGAGGAGCCATATGATACATCTGGATCTGCATGACCCGAGACCGATCTATGAACAGGTCGTGGACCAGCTGGAAATGCTGATTGCCAGAAATATCCTGCAGGCAGATGAACAGCTGCCAAGTGTACGGCAACTGGCAATGGAGCTTTCCCTGAATCCCAATACCATTCAGAAGGCATACAGTGAGCTGCTCAGCCGGAAGGAAATTTATTCTGTCAGAGGAAAGGGGAACTTTGTTTCCGGAAACTGTAATGCCATACAGCAGCGCAGGCTGGAACAGATACGGCAGGAAATTGCCGGTCTGCTGCAGCAGGCAAAGGAATTTGGTGCAAGCATAACACAGTGTAATGAGCTGCTGGAATCGTTGATGGAGGTGGATAGGGTATGATTTGTGCACAGGCAGTGAGTAAGAGCTTTGAGGGGAACGTGGCACTGGATTCCGTAACGGCGGAAATCAAAACCGGTTCCATTTATGGCCTGATTGGTTCCAATGGCGCGGGAAAATCCACATTTTTACGCATTCTTGCCGGTATTTTAAAGCCGGACAGCGGAACCGTGACCATTGATGACCAGGTGGTGTTTGAAAATACAGAAATCAAGCAGCATTGCTTTATGATTTCCGATGAACAGTATTTCTTTTCCGGCAGTACGCCGAAGCAAATGAAGGATTATTATAAAACCATGTATCCAAACTTTGATGAGGAACGGTACCATACACTGATGGAGCATTTCGGCCTGGATGAACGCAGAAAGCTGCGTACCTTTTCCAAAGGCATGAAAAAACAGGTTTCCGTCATCTGTGCGGCATCCTCCGGTGCGGATTACCTGTTTTGTGATGAGACCTTTGACGGGCTGGATCCGGTGGCGCGGCAGGCAGTAAAATCCATTTTTGCCGGAGATGTAGCGGAGTTCAGTGCAACGCCGGTCATTGCATCCCATAATCTGCGGGATCTGGAGGATTTTTGCGATTGTATCGGACTGCTGCATCGGGGCGGCATCCTGTTTTCCCGGGATCTGGACGATATGAAAATGCATATCCAGAAAATTCAGATGCTGCCGGATCAGATATCTGAAGAAAAAATGCTGGAGGGTCTGGAAATCATTGGAAAGCAGTACAGCGGACGCATGGCAACGGTGACAGTCCGGTGTTCCCGTCAGGAGGCGGAGGCACGCATGCGTGCCGGGGAACCGCTGTATTATGAAATCCTTCCTCTGTCGCTGGAGGAAATCTTTATTGCAGAAACGGAGGTGAATGGCTATGACGCGAAAAAACTCATCCTGTAAGACACGCACATTGGTGTGGAAGTGCTGCGGAAGAAATGCCGCATTATTTACCCTGTCGCTGATACTTCAGCTGGTTGCCATGCCGGTAAGCATGATTCTGAGTATTCAGGGACAGCTGCAGAATATGGATCTGAGCAATGAGGAAGAGCGAAATTTTGTACGGGAACAGATTCATGGGCTGTTGTATGAAGGACAGATAGGCATGCTGGTGCTGGCCGGACTGGCTGTGCTGTGCGGCATTGCCATGTTCCGATATCTGCATGTGAAACAGCAGACAGACTTTTTCCATGCCCTGCCGGTGTCCCGGGGACAATTGTTTGCCTCCCATGTGCTGACCGGTGTGCTGACAGTGGTACCGGCCTATGTGCTTAGCATGGCATTGTCCTGTGGTGTCTGTGTGGCATATGGCTTTGCCGATATCGTGCAGATGGATGTGCTGCTGCTTTCCATGGCAGTGCATCTGGCGGGCTTTTTGCTGGTCTATGCGGTGACCATTCTGGCAGCAATCTGCTGCGGCAATACACTGGTTTCCCTGCTGGTATGCGGCTGGTTCCAGTTCGGGCTGTGGGCTGGCTGCGAGGCCGTGGATGCACTGATTTATGTGCTGTATCCGGCACGGGCATATGGCAATGCCGGTATGCCGGTATGGCTGTCTCCGTTTTTGTGGACCATGTCAGCGGTGAACCCGTTGGCAGCTGACTGGTCGGAAAAGACAGTCCATTATGTGAAAGACTGCTTTCCGGGTATGCTGCTGTCTCTAGCTGCGGCAGCTGTGATTCTGGCATTGGCGTATTGGCTGAACCACATCCGCAAGAGCGAGTATACCGGTCTTTCCCTTGCATTTCCAAAGCTGGAACAGCCCCTCAAGCTGTATGTTGTCAGCACCGTGGCAATCAGCTGCGGTATCATGATCCAGTCCACCGTCATCAGCTGGACCGTAATGTTCGTCTCCATGGCAGTGACTGCGCTGATTACAGCATGTGTGGTGGAAATCGTATATCATCAGGATTTTGGCAGTTTGTTCTATCGCTGGAAAAGTTTGCTGGTGTACGGCGTGATCTGTGCGGTAGTATTGGGCTGTATGGCACAGGATATCACCGGCTGGAACAGCAGTCTGCCGGAACGGGATGCCATTGTTTCTGCCGGCATTTCCTCTGATCTGGAGGAATGGGACTACATGCCGCATGAAGCCGTGACAGAGGATGATATCATCTATTCCGGCACAGATACCATGTATTATCCATTGTACAATCTGTATGATGATTTGATCGGCATGGAGGAAGAAAACAAAGAAAATTACATTGATTACTGGGATGGCAGCCTGCTGGAATCCCAGGAGGCTCTGGATGCCATGTATCAGTCCGCTTCCATTGGTGCGGAAGCCATGAAGGGAGACCGCAGCAGGCTGCAGACCGCTCCGGAGCAGTGGGGATACACAGTAACCTTTATTCTGAAAAACGGTAAGACCTTCCGACGGCAGTATTATATGCCCAGCGATTCGGAGGAACTGGCACAATATGGAGCGGCAGTACGATTCTCGGAGGAATATCAGAAGGCGTATACACCTGCTGCCTTTGCACGGGCCAACAGAGACCGGGTATCCAGGATGATGGTGATGAACTATGGAGATGTGGCACGGTACAGTGCGGATGAAATCAAAAATCCCCGGACGATTTCGGATATTCTGGATACTCTGTATGAGGAATCCCAGGAGCTGACACAGGAATACTGTGCGGAACATATGCCGGTGCTGGCACTGCGGGTAGCCGGACAGGAGGAGACCTGGGTACAGTCGGATCTGACCGATCTGAGCATGCGGGGCAGGGATCTGGATGATCTCATTGATATCCCGGTATACGCATGTGAAACCGATACATTGGAGCTGCTCAAGGAAAATATCACAGACTTCCATACCGGATTTACAATGGAAGAAATTGCGCAGATGGAAATTACGACCTATACGGAGGATTACCATGAAAAGAAGGCAACACTCCGGGCGACGGAACCCACGGAAGCGAAAACCATGCAGAAATGGCTGCCGTATGTGATTCCACAGGAGTTTGATGTGTTGATTGATCCGGTGTACTATCACAGAAAGTCAGACCACGAATATGTGGAAGCGCATGTGGCGGTACGGATGAAGGATGGCGCAGAGGCAGATTGTTACTGCTATCGGAATGTAGAAGAAATGGGGTAACATTATGGTGATTATCGGCGGATCAGATGGCCCTACGGCTGTGTTTATCAGCTGGAGCATAACGGATATAATCATAGCCGGCATGTTCCTGGTGGCAGCGATTGGAGCGGTCATCCTGGCATGTTGGCTGTACCGGCGATATAAAGGGAGATAAAAGTTTTTTTAGAAGGGACAGCACCTGTGGGACAGACATGGGTGCTGTTTCCTTTGTGGAGAGTGGAAAAACAACCCATGAAAATTTGGGAAATTACCGACAAAAGCAGAGAAATTGGCACAATTGTTTGGGTCAGCCCTTTACAAATAGTTATAAAATCGGTATACTATAAATACTGGGTGTATCATGCCCGCTGAAGGGTTTCGCATCTGTATTCGGTAAATGGAGCAATGTACATGGCAAGTGACTTTTCCCGTACTTTGGCGCTGCTGCGCCGTGAAAAGAGAATAAGCCAGAGAACTGCTGCGGGAGACCTGCAGGTATCTCAGGCGCTGCTTAGCCACTATGAGAATGGTTTGCGTGAACCAGGTCTCAGCTTTGTTGTACGCGCAGCAGATTATTATGGTGTTTCCTGTGATTATCTGCTGGGCAGAAGCCTGTCCAGAGAAGGCAGCACGGTGGTGCCCTCCACTGCCGGAGCAGAAGGCACAGAGACAGACCCGGAAACCGAACTGCAGAAAAAGCTGATTACGGATTCCGCATCGGTATTGCTGGATGCCGCCGCAAAATCTGGTTCCCGTCAGCTGGTACAGGAGTTGGCTTCCTATCTGTCTGCTGCGGAGTACAAGCTGTTCCGCTATCTGTATGCGGCAGATTCCGCCAATCCGGAGGAAGCATTCCGCACCCGTGCAGAGCGGTTTGACGCGCTGTGTGATGCACGCATGAAGCTGACGGAGCTTCGGGTTCAGTGTGCTGCCAATGGCGGCGGTTCCCTTGGTCTGAAGGCAGAAGAGGCAAAGCTGCCCCGGCTGTCTCTGGCGGCTCTGCCGGAGGATTATCCCGGACGGGCAGAATCCCTGCTGCAGGTGCTGCAGGAGGTTTCCGATTCCATTGAGGAATTTGATCCTGGGACAAAAAAGAAAAAGTAAGTCGAAAACCGAAAAAATTCCAAAAAAACTTTGTAAAAAAGTGTTGACATATGGGCCTGCCCATGGTATTATATAACACGTCGCTGAGAGATGCAGCGGACGAAAAGAGGCGCGGCACGCTGGTGTAGCTCAGTTGGTAGAGCAGCTGATTTGTAATCAGCAGGTCGGGGGTTCGAGTCCGTCCACCAGCTCCAATCTCTTTTTAATTGAATATGGGAGGTTTCCCGAGTGGCCAAAGGGGGCAGACTGTAAATCTGTTGTCAA
>CAMBYS010000060.1 GCA_945872165.1 uncultured Clostridia bacterium
AATTTCTGCCTTTTCTTTGCCCTGCAGAATTTTAATCTGGTTGTTTGCATTGACCACCTGTGCCGGTTCAATGAACAGCGTTGCACCGGAAGCGGAAACGTCATGCACCATGCCCGGAATGTCGCCCCGGTGCTCACTCTTGACCGGGATGACATACCGTCCGTCACGCTGGGTAATCAGGTTCTCCTGCAGGTATTTGGAATAGGAGGAGGAAGAAACAAAATGGTTCAGTGTCTCACGGACACGTACATTCTGCTGCCGCATCTGCCGGCGGATGTTTGCCAGCTCGGAAGATGCCCCATCTGCAATTTCTTCTTCGCTGATGATGGCACGGCTGATTTTCTCCTCCAGATATTTGTTGCTGTTGATTCTGGCAAACAGCGGATCCAGTGAGGTTTTCAGCCCGTTTTCCTGCTGTTCATTGCCATATTTACGCACCTGACCTGCCGCATGCAGCAGGGATGCCACATCCAAAAGCTCCCGTGGCGACAGCACACCGCCCATTTTCGCCCGGTTCAGTGCCGGTTCCACCTCCCGGATGCCGCCAAAGGCAGGCGTACCGGAGGATGTCATCATACGCTTCGCGTCATCTGTCTGAGTCAGCAGCTCCTGTACATCCTCCAGATCATGTAACGGCCGCAGGTTTTTCGCCTGCTGTTTTGCCTTCCGGCTGACGCAATGCTCTGCCAGCTGGTCGAGAATGGTGTAATATTCCAGTATTCTCAGGCTTTTTTCAGATAATTTACTCATAATATATTAAACTCCAAAGATTGTTTTCTGTTCGGGCTATCCTTCACCGATTATGCCGGTACGCAAGGATACACAGTCCGATGATGGTAACTGCCAGCGCAATCATCAGCAGTATCGTGGCCAGCAGAAATCCCCTGCCGCTCTGCCGATAGCATTGAATCTCCGTAAACAGCATAAACCCTGCAATTTCCAGCTGAATGGCATGCAGCATCGTCAGTATGTCTCCATATACCTCCGTTTTGCAGGCTTCCTTCACCTCAAACGGCATGTTCCAGCATACAGGGTCGACCAAATGCGCAATCAGGCTGACAATGCCCAGACAGGGCACCATCAGCAGGGGAAACAGCAGCAGTATACCGGAAGAACCATAGCCATCCGGCGTGCCGTCCAATGCATAGTGGGTTGCAATTTCCTCCGGCAGCGTGCGGATGCCATAAACCGCAACCAGCAGGGATGCCAGCAGCGCCAGCCATGCCGCAAGCTCCAGCACACGATGCAGCCATGTTCGATAGCCTGTGTTCATTGTCCCTCTCTCCTTTCACCTCATCCCAGCTGAAACAGGGAATGATAAAACTCCAGTGTCTTGCAATGGATATCCAGATGGTACAGCAGATACCGCTCACAGATGGTTCCCAGCTGCTGCGCAGTCTGTTCACTGACCGCAAACGCAAACAGCTTTTTCCCGGGACAGGATACAATATACCGCATGGCATCCAGCACCCCCTGAGGCACGGAAAAATAGGTGCCGCCTACCCGTTTCCGGCAGTCATGGCACATCAGCGCACCATTTTCCAGTAAAAAGGACCAGATGTCACATTCGGTTTCCCCGCATGCGCCGCAGCCGTTCAGCTCCGGCTGATAGCCCATCATGGCGGCAAAACGCAGCTCGAAAGCTGCTTTGACCACCTCTATCTGCCGGTTCTGTTTGTCCAGCGCATACAATGCCCGCAGGAACAGGGGCAGCAGCCCTTCCATTTTCTGCTCCGCTTCTACCGTCTGATTCACCAGCTCGGCAAAATAACAGCACAGGGCATAGTGCTCGATATTTTCCGTAATGTGCCAGAACGTAGTATCCAGCTCCGCATCGCTGAGGGTATACCGTCTGCCGGAAAACAGGGTCAGCTCGCTGTAGCAGAACAGCCGCACTGCTCCTGCAAGCCGTCCTTTTTTGCGGCGGATGCCACGGCACAGCACCTCAATTTTGCCCATTTCTTCCGTCAGTACGGTAATGTACCGGTCATTGTCCCCAAAATCCGTTTCCCGGATGACAAGTCCCTTTACCGTCACATGCTGTGCCATAGCTGTTAATCCCTTCTGTTTCTATCTGCTGTCGGCAGGATCATATACAAACTCCCTCTGCCCGCGCAGACAGCGCGGACAGCTCCCTCCCCTGAGGGAGTCAGCAGAGGTATTTCCTGTCTTTTACTCGTTTTCGTAGCCAAAGTTGCGCATCTGGTACTGGTTGTTGCGCCAGCCCTCCTTCACCTTGACCCAGAGCTGTAAATACACCCGGGTATCCAGCAGCTCTTCCATATCTGTCCGCGCCTGGGCACCGATCTGCTTGAGCATGCTGCCGCTCTTGCCGATGATAATGCCCTTATGGCTCTTTTTCTCACAGTAAATGGTGGCGGCAATGTCCATCAGGCCATCCTCCCGCTCACGCATCTGCTCCACAGCCACCGCTGTGCCATGGGGCACTTCCCGGTCCAGATTGAGCAGCATTTTTTCCCGGATAATCTCTGCCACCAGCTGGCGTTCCGGCTGATCACACAGCATGTCATCCGGGAACAGCTGAGGGCCTTCAATGGCAAATTTCTCAAATTCCTCAAACAGGATGTCACAGTTTTCACCGGTCTTTGCGGACAGCGGTACCACCGCATCCCAGGTATGTGCCTGGGAATATGCCGCAATGACAGCCAGCAAATCTTCATTTTTTACCGTATCAATTTTGTTGATGACCAGCACGGAGGGCATATGATACTGCTTCATGCGGTCAATCAGTTCCTGCTCCGCCGGTCCGATATGGGACACCGGGTCAACCACCAGTGCGGCAATGTCCACATCGGTGACGGTGTCATTGATGACCTTTACCATATAATCTCCCAGACGGGAACGAGGCTTATGCAGACCCGGCGTGTCCTGAAAGACAAACTGGCAATCCCCTTTGGTTACCACACCGGTAATCCGGGTACGGGTTGTCTGGGGCTTATTGGATACAATCGCAATCTTGGTGCCCACCAGCTGGTTGAGCAGGGTGGATTTTCCCACATTCGGCTTGCCTACAATGGAAATGATAGCGCTCTTTTTTACACTCATGTATATTCTCCTGACAGCAGTTATTTTTCAAGCAGTTATTTTTCAAATTGGTCGGTGGGACGGGTCAGATGCAGAGCAGATAAAACCGCTTCCTCATGCTTCCGCTGAAGCTGGCGTTCCTCTTCGCTGCGCTCATGGTCATAGCCCAGCAGATGCATCATGGAATGTACAGTCAGAAAACCGCATTCCCGTTCCACGGAATGTCCGTATTCCTCTGCCTGCTCCACGGCACGGTCATAATTCAAAATCATATCTCCGAGGAACAGAGAATCATCCTCCGGATTGCGGTCCAAATCCACATCCTCCGGCCACTCACCGTTATAAAACTCCAGCATGGGAAAGGACAGTACATCCGTCACAGCATCCTTGTCCCGGTTTTCCCGATTGATTTCCCGGATGGTGTCTCCATCCACAATGGTTACATCCACAAAGCAGCCCTCCGGCGCCTGTTCCGCCTCCAGTGCCGCCACCGCACAGCGGGTAATCAGCTCGGACACTGCCTCCAGACCCTCAACCTCTGCTTCCGGTGTAATACGAATCCGATGTTCCATGGCTTCCTCACTTTCTCACCGGCGGACGGCGTTTTGCCGCATTTTCCTTTGCCTTGAGCGCCTTCTGCTGCTCATACTTTTCATAAGCACGGACAATGCGCTGTACCAACTCATGCCGCACCACATCCCGGTCGGTCAACTGGCACTGGGCGATGTCCTCCACATTTTTCAGTACCCGAACTGCTTCCTTTAAACCGCTGACCCGGTCACCCGGCAGGTCAATCTGGGTGATATCACCGGTGACCACTGCCTTGGAACCAAAGCCGATACGGGTCAGGAACATTTTCATCTGTTCCGGCGTCGTGTTCTGGGCTTCGTCCAGAATGATAAAGGAATCATCCAATGTACGTCCGCGCATATAAGCCAGCGGCGCCACTTCAATGCTGCCCCGTTCCAACAGCTTGTTAAAGGTTTCCGCACCCATCATATCAAACAGGCCGTCGTACAGCGGGCGCAGGTACGGGTCAACCTTGCTCTGCAGGTCACCCGGCAGAAAGCCCAGCTTTTCTCCCGCCTCCACAGCCGGACGGGTCAGAATAATGCGGCTGATCTGCTTATCCCGGAAGGCTGCCACAGCAGCCGCCACAGCCAGATAGGTTTTGCCGGTACCTGCCGGGCCAATGCCAATGGTCACGGTATGTGTCCGCATGGCATCCATATACCGTTTCTGTCCCAATGTCTTGGCCTTAATCGGCTTGCCCTTGGCGGTGATGCACACCACATCCTTGCCAATTTCCGCTACCTGGTTCTGCCGGCCATCCTTTACCAGTCCCAGAACATACTGTACGGTCTGGGTACCAATGCTTTCGCCCCGCTCTGCCAGCTGCATCAGGGATTTGATGGTCTGCATCGCAAGCTCCACATTCGCAGGGTCACTGCCGGTCACCTTCAGCTCGGTTTCCCGGCTGAGTACGGTGACATCCAGCGCCTTTTCCAGTACCTTCATATTTTCATCAAATGCACCAAAGATGCCCATAATCAGGTCGATTGAATCAATGTGCATGGTGATTTCTGCCATTTTTTCGCTCTCCTCGTTGTTATTGCTGTTCGTCATTTTCTGTTTGTTCATCCTGCGGGAGATCGGCCTCTGTCCGTCCATCCTCCACCCGCTGCCCAATCTGTTCATAGCACCAGATGGTGGCATATAAAACAGCCGCATCCTGCTCCGTGCTCAAATCTGCCTGCATGGAGGTGAGATTGCCCTCCTGTATCTGCCGCTCTACCGAACGCCGGGCACCATATTCCAGCTTCGCCTGTACTTCTTCGGCATCATGCAATACGGTTTTGGTGGTATATGGTATCGTGGTTTCACAACACAAAGAAACCGGCAGCACCAGGTGCTCATTCAACCGGATCTCCTCAGTCGTTATTATTCTATCACAATTCCCCTGGGTTAGACTACTGCTGAAAAACAAATTTATGCGTGTTTTTCCAAAACATATGGCATACCGCCGTTTTTCCTGTCCGGTTTTGATTTTTTTACCCGCTTCCAGCGCCATTTTCCGGGTGACATAATACCGTGTGGAAGCCCAGATCTCCGCGTTTGCATCCACCAGCCGGGTTGTATCCAGCTGTCCCTGTTTTTCCACCAATGCATCCACCAGTACCTGTCCCTGCAGCACCGCATCTCCAATGCTGCACTGTTCGGTTCCCCGGTGGACAGACATTTTTTCCACAATACCATCCCGGCTTGCCACCACGCTGTGTGTCCCGGAATCGGTTTCCTTTTCCGGCGGATCGGTCACCGCTGCCGCTTGGATTTCCATGGTGTTGCCGCTGATGTTTACCGAAAAATATTTCAGTTCATCCAGTTCCGTCATCATATGCAGCCGGACAGCCCGCGGGTCAATGTCTGCACTTTTGGTACCAATGCCAATGCCAAGCTGTTCCAGCTCCTGCATGACCGCACTGGCATCCACCTCCGGCTCCATATTGGTGCGGATCAGCCAGATACGTGTGGATAACTCATAGCACACCAGACACATCAGCAGCAGACCTGCCCATAAGGCATAGCGTCTGCGCAGCTTTTGGAACACAAACGGCAGTCCCCGGCGTTTTATGATATGCACCCGGCATCGTGTCCGTTTTTTTGTCTGTGCCAGCCGGTAAAAATCCCGCAGGGAAATCACGGCCTGCATTTCATCTATTTCAATCCGTTCCGGTCTGCGCAGGGCAATATGCTCCCGGGCACACAGGTTCAGGAACCGTTCCAGCTCTGCGCCGTGTATACGGATGACCAGCATTCCTCCAGCCAGCCGAATCCAATCTGCAACCACGCGCCTATCCCTCCCCTGTCAGAAATCCAACCTCTGCAATCAGTCCGACAATGGCCAGCTCCTCCTCATCCAAGGTACGCAGTTCCAGCCCGTCACCGGTGACACGTACAATCAGCTTTCCGCATCGAACCCGCATTTCTTCCTTACTATATAATAAAATGGCACAGTGTCCGGTCATGACGATCTGCCGGTTGCCCTCCAGCTGGATGGATGTGCCGCCCAGAGAAAAATCGGTTGCGCCCATATTTCCTCCTCTCCGCTCTAAGAATTTGTATGCGCCGCAGGCATGATTCTTGCCAGATTCCGATAGGATAAACCAACAGATGGGAGGGATTGTGGATGAAACAATGGTGCGCCTGTATGGGCAGCCTGCTGTTTTTGGTGCTGCTGTGCTGCTATTCTGCCGACTGTACCCAGGCAGTACGAACCGCACTGCAGCTGTGCCTGACTTCTGCAGTACCGTCACTGTTCCCGTTCTTTGCCGCCAGCTCCCTTGCCATTTCCTCTGGTCTGGCCCAATCCCTTGGAAATCGGTTTGCTCCATTGATGCGGCATGTGTTCCATTTGCCCGGCTGCGGAGCAGCCGCCCTGTTTCTCGGATTTCTGGGTGGTTATCCCGCCGGGGCACGCATGGCGGCGGAGCTTTGGCACAGCAGTCTTTGTACCAAAGAGGAAGCTGCTGCGCTGGCTTCGGTCTGCAACAATACCGGACCGGCATTTCTGATCGGCATGTGCGGCTGCGGCCTGTTTCATTCCGTCAGACTGGGTGTTTTCCTGTATGTGGTGCACATCCTCTCCGCTCTGATCACTGCTTTTTTACTGCGCCCCAGGCAGCTGCCTCCCGCTGCCCCATCCCGCCCATTGCCGGAACAGCTTCCCTTCTGTTCTCTGCTCACTCAAGCGGTGTTATCCGCCGGACGGTCCTGCCTGATGGTTTCTGCTTTCATCCTGTTTTTTTCGGTTGTCCTGTGCCTGCTGCGGCTGACCGGGATTTTATCTGCCATATGCGCCATGGCAGATCCGCTGCTGTTCTGTATCGGTTTATCGGATATCGGCGTGCAAAGCCTTTTCACCGGTCTGGTGGAACTGACCCAGGGGCTTGCCCCATTGACTCCGTCTGCCGGTTCCACTGTCTCAAGGCTGGCTGCCGCCTCTCTGCTGTGCGCCTTTGGCGGACTGTCTGTACTGTTCCAGACCGCAGCTGCCACAGAGGGGCTGCCGGTCTCCCGCTGTGTTTTGGGAAAATGTACCCATGCCTGCATTTCTGCCCTGCTCTGCGTTTTTTTATCCCATTTTCTGTTATTTTAACCACATTCCCCACACCGACGGGAATTTGCTGTACAGCAGCTGGATTTTCAGCAATATTTTCTTACGGTACATCTGGAAACGAAACGCAAGATGCGCTATAATATTCTACATAGCGCCTGAAAGAAGAAGGAGATTTTCTATGTTCAATTTGTTCCGAAGGAACTGCTTATATAACGAGTCCATTGAGCCCCACTGTGCTTACTGTGCACATTGCAAGCCGGATAATGAATATCAGGGTGTCTGCTCCTACCGGGGTATTGTTGCCATGGCAGGCAGCTGCCGCAGATTTGAATATGATGCGCTGCGCCGCAGACCGCCCAAGCCTGCCCGTATCCGCGGACGCTTTACGGATGCGGATTTCTTCTTTGAAGAAAAAGAAACCGAAGCACCCGCTGCACCAAAGGAAAAGGAAGCGCCTCCGGCTCAGAAGCCGCTGATCTCCGATGATCTCAGCCAGTTCGCTGACCTGTGGGAGGATGATGCAGACATACCAGAACAGCCGGAACCCGCAGCAGAAACGGAAAAAGCGTCGGAACAGGCTTCGGACGCGTCAAAATCCCCGGATACCACAGAACCATCTGCAGAACCGGATGAGCCACAGGAGGAACCTTGTGATGAAATGTAAAAAACAACTGGCAGCTCTGCTGCTTTCCATTACCCTGCTGACCGGCATGGCTGTGCCTTCTCTGGCAGAACCGGAAACCACCGATCCCGCTCCGGCAGCAACCCAGACCACGGATGACACTGCCACAGACAATACCAAACCTGCAGCAGAGGATAACACCGATGCCGAGGAAGCTGATTCGGATACCGATACCGCTGAGCCGGATGACGCACAGGCGGACACACCGACTGATACGCCGGATCAGGCTGAACCTGCGGAAACGGAACCGGAAACCGATGATAAATCCCCAAAGATTTCCATTGATGCCGGTGCATCCATTCTGGTCAATGCGGAAACCGGTGAAATCATTCACGCAGAGAACGAAAAGGAAAAGAAATTCCCGGCTTCTACCACTAAGATCATGACTGCTCTGCTGGCACTGGAAAAGTGCAGTCTGAGCGATGTGGTCACCATGCAGGATGAGGATTTTACCGATGTGAAAAACGGTGCCAGCAATGCGGGACTGAAGGTCGGTGAAAAAATCACCGTGGAAAACCTGCTGTACTGTCTGCTGCTGCCCTCCGGCAACGAGGCTGCCAATGCGTTGGCCCGTGTGACCGGCGGTTCCGTGGATGAATTTGTGCAGATGATGAATGACCGCGCCAAGGAGCTGGGCTGTGTCAATACCCACTTTGCCAATCCAAACGGTTTGCATGATGACAATCATTATTCCTGTGCCTATGACCTGTACCTGATCGCACAGCAGGCCATGAAAAATTCTACCTTTGCCACCATTGTCAACACCGCACAGAAAAAACTGCCCGCTACCAACATGAATGTGGAACGCATCATTTATACCACCAACCAGCTGATCCTGAGCAGTTATTCCTCCATTTATTATGACAACTGCTACGGCATCAAAACCGGACATACCTCCCAGGCAGGCTATTGTCTGGTATCTTATGCCAAGCAGAGCGGCTATACATATTATTCTGTCGTTCTGGGTGCCAAGGCAGGCAGCGAATATGCCGGCAGCTTTACCGAAACCAAGCGCCTGTTTGAGTGGGCATTCGACAATTTCCGTCTGAAAACCGCAACGGAAGCCGGTTCCGCTGTGACTGAATGCCCGGTTCGCTTGGGTCGGGGTACAGACCATGTGACACTGGTCACCGCCGATGATGTTTCTGTATTGATTCCCAATGGAGCAGAGGTTTCGGATCTGGATATCCAAATCGCCACTGAGGACAGCTATGACGCACCGATTGCACAGGGAGATAAGCTGGGTACGGTTACCTATTCCTATCAGGGCATGGAATGCGCTACAGCAGATCTGATTGCCCTGAGTGAGGTACAGCGTTCTCCTATCCTGTACGCACTGGACTGCATCGCACGCTTCTTCCAGATGAAGGCTGTCCGCATCATTGTCGGCATCCTTGTTGCCGCCTTTATCCTGTATCTGGTTCTCTCCTTTATTGCAGGAAGAAACCGCCGCAAAAACCGCAGAAAAAAGCGGAATGCCCGCAAGCGCAACAACCGTAAAAGATAAGCAAATCCCCTGCTCCTGATGTGGAACAGGGGATATTTTTTTACTGTAAATACTGTATAAATTGCTTCATCATCGTGGCGGCTTCCGCCCGGGTCGCATTGCCTCTGGGATTAAACCGCAGGGTATTTCCGGTTTTGATGCCGCTGACAATGCCGTTCTGATAAGCCCAGAGCACTGCATCCGCCGCCCATCCGCCAATCTGTTGGCTATCTGCAAATACGGTTTGCAGCGATCCGCTTACCTCCGGTCTGCCGGCATAATTGTACAGAATCACCGCCAATTGCTGCCGGGTGATGTGGTTCTTTGGCCGGAAGGTATTATCCGGGAAGCCGCTGACCACCTGATTCTGTCCTGCCCAGAGAACTGCATTGTAATACCAGCTCTGGTTCTGCGTATCGGTAAACATCATATTGCCATCCACTGCGGGTGATTTTTCATAGCTGTACAGAATCTGTACCATCTGTGCCCGGGTCAATGGATTTTTCGGCGCAAATTCTGTCTCCGACACACCGCTCATCACGCCATTGTCATAGACAAACTGTACATATTCCCGATACCATGCATTTGCGGGAACATCGGTAAAGATATGCTCAACACCAATGTCACTGCCGCTGACAAAATCGGTATAGGTTTTGTCCTCCAGGGTACAGGAAGCCTTTTTTCCTCCCGACACACTGGAAACCGTGCAGGCAACCGGCGTGGTCTCTTCGCACACACTGCAGGGGAACATAGCGGTACAGGACTGATAATCCGCCGACCACTGGAACGCAGGTTCCTCATAGGTATGGCCCAATGCCTTGACTGTAAACCGTTTCTCACTGGTATAGGCTATGCCGTTCAATTCCGCCTGCGCCGTATACAGCATGCAGCCCTCCTCCGTACAGGTAGGCAGGGTGGTCATGCTGGTCACCGTACAGGAAATGTTCCGGGTATCATCGCCATGCCTGCAGGTAAAGACCGCCGTACAGGCAGACAGATCCTCTTCCCATTGGAATACCGGTTCCTGATACTGATGCCCGGTGGCATCCAGCTGTGCGGATTGCCTGTCTGTATAGGTAATTCCCTGCAGCGTAACAGACGCTTCTGCCGTCACACTGCCTGTCTCCAGGCAGCTTGCGGGAATTTCCTCCCGTGAAACCTCACATGCCGTTTCCACCGTTTCGCCACAGCGCTCACACACTGCCTGCGCTGTGCAGGCAGACAAATCCTTTGCCCAGGAAAAGGCAGGTGTGCCGCAGACATGGCCTAATGGGGCAACCGCTGTGGTTCTGGTATCACGATAAGAGGTTCCATCCAGCTCTGCCATCGCAGTATGGGTCAGTTCCCCCTCCTGTACACATTCCGGCTCCCTTGTCTGCTGGACGGAAACCGTACAGTCAGTCCGGACTTTGGCATCTCCCATACTGCAGCTCCATACAGCGGTACAGGATGTCAAATCCTCCGACCAGATAAATACAGGCCTGTCATAGGAATGGCTGTGGTCATGTAATCGTTCCGTATAATCCATGGAATCCATGGGATATGTCTGCCGGAAGGTTTCATCAGAATAATCTGCTTCCCGGTAATGCTCCGGGAAATTCTCATCGCACCGCAGGAAATACTGGTACCGGGTTTCTCCGGCATCCCAGGTGGCATCCACATTATAATAATAGCTGCCAAGCTTCACAATATTCCAGCCATGGCTCACACCATTGCCCATGCCCGCAAGAAACCGGCAGTCAATGCCTTCCTCCAGTGCCAGCCGGTAAACCAGCAGCGCATAGCCCTGACACACAGCGGTATGGTCAAAAATTGCCGCATGAACGGTATATTTCCGCTTATAGTCCGCATCATCTGCATGTTCCTCATCATAGGTGACATGGCTGCAAATATATCCATAAATCGCCTGCAGCTTGTCATAATCATCCTTTCCCGCCAGTTCCAGCTGGTTTCGGATTTCTGAAATGGCTGTATCCACTTCCGCTTCCTGCTGTGCTGTTGTATAATAGGTAAACGTATAGGACAAGGTAAGGAAATAGGTATTGCCCTCCACATAGCCGGACATGTTTCCTTCCCAGCCGGCATACTGCCAGCGGAGATAATCTCCCTCATCGGGCACACCGGTATGGCGGACTGCTTCATGAAAGATGTCTGTCATGACATCCTGATTGTATTCTGACCCTTCATAATAAAGCGTAATCTGTTTTTCTCTGGACACCAGTTTTTCCCGCATCTGGTCTCCCAGTTCGGCAACTGATGTATGATACACCGGCTCGCCATCGGACTGTACTGCTTTTTCCTGTACTGTCCGGTCCAGATCCTCCGGTGTCACGGTATCCGCATATAACGGATTGATAAAAATAATGGTATCCTGTATGGTCTGCTCTGTATCAGCAGTGTGCCCGGATGCCGGATTGCCTGCCAGCACGCTGTGATATGGCACAATGATGCAAAGTGCCAGTACAAATGCCAACAGCTTCTTTTTCACACAGATCTCCCCTTTCCGCCATTGTATAATGGAAAAATCACAGATATTTCTCATTTCATCGCACTTTATCTTTTTCAC
>CAMBYS010000061.1 GCA_945872165.1 uncultured Clostridia bacterium
ATACTGTTTCGCCATAGCTTGACATTTTTTCATAGCAATCATACAATAGGTTGCAAAGAAATACCGATCCGGGAGGGATGACATATGAATATTCCGGGAAATCGGGCAATGAAACTGCCATTTTCAGTAGAACAACGTAAAAAAAACATCGTTATGCTGGTACTGCTCCTTCTTGCCGTACTTGGCTATGGATTTGTTGCACATGACGCATTTCTGTATGATACCACCATTGTCAGGATTGCCTCCATCGAGACCCGGCATACGGAGACACAGGCAGGCGTTGTGTCCGGAACCGAAAATTATTATGGACAATCCATCACCGGACAGGTGCTGAATGGGGAACAAAAGGGGCAGGAAGTGTTCCTGTACAACCAGTATACCGATTCCAAGGTGCGGGATGAGCGGTACCGGGTTGGAGACAGCCTTCTGGTGGAGCTGGGACAGGATGGAACCTCCGGTAAGATTCTGGAACAGAAGCGTGATACACTGGTTTATGTTGTGTCTGCCGCACTGCTGTTGGGTATGATTGCCGTAGCCGATTGGTCCGGTTTGCTGGCAATCTGCTCGCTGCTTATCAATATTGCTCTGCTGGTTGGCGCGCTGTATTGTTATCTGGATGGCTGGAATATCCTTGCCCTGACTGCTGTGATGATCCTGCTGTTTACCATCCTTTCGCTGCTGATTGGCAATGGATGGAACCGGCGGTCTGTATTGGCGATTGTCGTCACGCTGTTTTCTCTGGCGGCAACAGCTGTGATTTATGTGCTTGTCCGCAGGCTGACACCAGCGTTACAGTATCAGATGCTGGAATTCGGCGTAGTTCCGGATGACCTGAGCGCCTTATTTTTCTGTGAGATTATGGTAGGCGGTCTGGGTGCCGTGATGGATGTTGCCATTTCACTGATTTCCACGGCGGATGATCTGCTGGAACGCAATCCGCATATTCCGTATCCGGAGCTCCGGAGATCGGTTCGGGAGGTTGCCGATGATATCATGGGCACCATGGTAAATGTGCTGTTTTTCACGTATATTTGCGGCGGATTGCCGGAAATGCTGCTGATGCTGCGGAACAATCTGACCATTTCCTTTGTGTGGGAATATGTCCTGTCCTTTGAAATGGTACGGTTTCTGACCGGTTCCATTGGACTGGTGCTTGCGATTCCGATTTCCCAGCTGGTGCTCCGGATCTGGATCAGGAGACAGGAGGCAGCCCATGGTTAACGTATTAGCAATTATCCTGCTGGCTCTGATGCTGGCAGTGGGACGGGATCGAGGCTTACAGTCCTTTTTTACGATTCTGATGAATATGATTATCCTGCTCGGTGTATTGTATGCCATTGCGCTGGGTCTGCCGCCGCTGCCGGCAGGCATGGTGGCAGGCATTCTGCTCACGGTGCTGATTTTGTTTTATCAGAACGGCAATAACCTGAAAACACAGGTAGCGTTTGGCGCGATTGCTGTGATACTGGTCGTTTTGTTTGTCATCGGGGCAGCTTTGTGCATGGCAGGTCATGCCGGAGGCTACAGTGAGGTGAAAATCAATCTGGGTGAAGGCCTGTTTTTGGATGGCAATGTGAATCTGTCCATGCTGCAGGTGGAAATTACCGTCATCCTGCTCAGTCTGTTGGGAGCGATTAAGGATACAGCGGTGGCGGTTACCTCGGCTGTATATGAGGTGCATCGGAACAACCCCCATTTGCCCGCGTCAGAGCTGTTTGTATCCGGCATCAAAATCGGACGGGAAATTCTGGCAACCACCATCAATACACTGTTTTTTGCCTGTGTAGGAGAATCCCTGCTGTTGTTTCATATCATCTGCTACTGGGGCTATAGCTTTTCATTCATTCTCAACTCCAAGGCATTGTATCAGGTTTTGCTGTATTCCGGCATTGCCGGGCTGGGCTGCATTGCCATCATTCCGCTGTCCGCCCTGTTGATGGCAGAAGTACTCAAACGAAACGGGACGCAGGGAGGACTGGAGCATGAAACAGATCACCATTGAAGGAATTACGATAACGGTGACATACAAAAAAATCCGGTCCATGAACCTGTATGTCAGGACACCGGATGGGGAGGTACATGTTTCCGTGCCAAACCGTATCAGTGACCGGATGGTACGGCAGTTTGTCACCTCGCATCTTCCATGGATTGTGCAGCAGCGGCAAAATATACAGGCCCGCTGTGTGCCGCAGCAGTATGTAACCGGAGAAACAGTCATGGTTTTTGGTGTGCCGCATACGCTGACGGTGCAGGATGGCAGGACAAAGCGTACCTGCGGCGTTTATAAGGACGGCAATCAGCTGGTGATGACTGCAATGCCTGAAAGCACCATGGAGGAACGCAAAGCACTGCTGTACAAATGGCAGCGTACCCAACTGCAGGATGTGGCAGCTGTCCTGCTGCACCAATGGGCGTCGCGTTTGCAGGTGGATGTGAAGGAATGGCACATCCGGCGCATGCGCACCAAATGGGGAACCTGTAATTACCGTGCACATCGGATTTGGCTCAGTCTGGCGCTGGCAGAACAGCCTATGGACTGTGTGGAATATGTGGTGGTCCATGAGCTGCTGCATCTGCGTGTACCGAACCACAGCAAAGCGTTCTGGTCGCTGATGGAACAGTATATACCGGACTGGAAACAACGCAGAAGCAGATTAAATCAGCCGCAAAACAAATAAAAAAACAGAGGATATCCCATGCATTTTCATGAGGTGTCCTCTGTTTTATGGTTTTCTTTACGATTTTCTGGTGCGCAAAAAGGCAAGCATCAGCTCGGCTGTGCCTGATACGCCCAGCACACTGCTGTCTATGGTGAAATGATATCCGGGTGCGAAGCCCCAGGAGGTATCTGAGCGTTCCGCGTAGTAGGCAGCACGTTTGCGATCCATCTGTTTGATCATGCTCTGGGCCTTGGAGGTGGACAAGTCATACAGCTGTTCAATGCGTTTGGTACGCCATTCCATTGGTGCGTGGATGAAAAAGCTGACACGGTTGGGATGGTCGATAAAGACTGCATCCGCAGCCCGTCCGATGAAAATACAGGAGCCTTCCTTGGCAAGATTCCGCATGGTTTCCTCTTCCGCCATGGAGACCTGCTGCTCAAAGGATAAGCCGCTTTGGTTCAGGGAATACATATTGGCAGCAATGGAATACAACAGGCTATTGGTAGGTGTTGGATGATCTCCGGTCATAATACGTGCATACATGCCGTAATCTTTTGCCGCCTGGGCAATGGCATCCTTGTCAAACAGCGGGATATCCAGAGAACGGGAAAGCTGTTCTGCGATCTGGTGTCCGCTGCTGCCAAACTGGCGGCTGATGGTAATCAGCAGATTGTTTTTCATGGCAATGCCCTCCTTTGATTCATTATACTATATTTTATGTACAGATGCAATTCATGGCGGAGAAATCCGATCAAATCCATAAAAAGGCTTTTCCAGATGGTAAAAAAATGATATAATGTATTCTATATAAATCATGGAAACGTTAATCAGATCAGTTTTATGTAAGGAAGTATTAGTATTGGAGCATATCATTATTCGTCCGGCAACGGAAGCAGATGCAGAGGAAATGCTGGCGTTGTATGCGCCGTATGTCCTCCATACAACCGTAACAAGCGAATACGCACCACCAACGCTGGAAGAATTCCGGGAAAGAATTCGGAGCTATATGGCAAAAACCCCCTGGCTGTGCTGTGTCATTGACGGGCAGATTGCCGGGTATGGTTATGCTTCACCGCACCGCAAGCGTGCAGGATATCAGTGGTCCTGTGAAACCTCCATTTATACACGCATGGGATTCCACCGCCGCGGCATTGCATCCGCGCTGTACCAGTCCCTGTTTGATATCCTGACCTATCAGGGATATTATAGCATTTATGTCGGTATTACCAGCCCCAATCCACGGAGCATGGCATTTCATATGGCCATGGGTTTTTCGCGCATGGGAGCATATCACAGAAGCATGTATAAATTCGGCAAATGGCGGGATGTCATCTGGATGGGCAAATCCTTGCGGCATCATGTGGGGACTCCTGAACCGATTACACCTTATCCGCAGATTCAGGATGATGCCTACTGTGCACAGGTTCTGCAGGAGCGGGTAAAGCTGATACATGAACCGCAGAGTGTGCAGGTGAGCCATGGGTGAGTTGTTATATTTGAAGCTGTACCGGCAGCTGCGGGAAGAGATTGAAGCCGGACGGCTGGCACCGGGTACCCGGCTGCCATCCATTCGCCAGATGACCCGGGATTCTGCTGTCAGCCGCACCACTGTGGAAACTGCTTATGAACACTTATGTGCGGATGGTATTGTCAATTGTATTCCCCAGAGCGGCTATTATGTCAATGATGTGCCCCATCGTTCGCCGGTCAGCCAGCCTGTGGAGCCGGAACCCAAACAGGAACAATGTGAATATGATTTCTCCGGTCATCGGATGGATCCGGAGCTGTTTGATTTTGATATCTGGCGCAAGTTGTCCCGTTCAGTCATGATGGACAGTGCGCCATTTCTCGGTTATGGTGAAAATCAGGGCGAATATGCACTGCGGAAACAGATTGCACGGTATTTATCCGCCGGGCGAGGCGTATATACGACGCCGGAGTATGTGGTTATCAGTGCAGGTATCCAGAGCCTGCTGGGTGTCCTGTGCGAGATGTTCGACAAAAGCGCACAGCGCATTGCCTTTGAGGACCCGGGCTTCCGCAAGGGCTGCCGGGTCTTTGCGGATCATGGCTATGATACGGTATTCATTCCGGGAAGTGCATCCGGCATTGATCTGAAGCAGCTGGAGCAGTCCGGCGCGAATATGCTGTATATTTCTCCTTCCCATTCGTTTCCATCCGGCGCAAGCTTGACCCACAGTAAACGGGTACAGCTGCTGCGTTGGGCACAAAAACAAAATGCCATCATTTTTGAGGATGATTATGATGGAGAACTGCGCTATACCGGAAAACCGCTGGCAACATTGTCTGCACTGGATTCCGGGGAAAATGTGATTTATCTGGGAACTTTTTCCAAGCTGCTGCCGCCATCTATCCGTATCAGCTATGCGGTTCTGCCGCCAAGACTGCTTCCATTGTATCGCAGGGTTGCACGAAATTATAATCAGACCTCCAGTACCATGGAGCAGCTGACTATGGCACGTTTTATTGAGGAAGGACGGCTGGAAAAGCAGGTTCGCCGCCTGCGCAGAATGTATGCCCACAAAAACGCACGGATTACCCAGGCGTTTGCAGAGTATTTTGGTTCCCGGGCAGTGGTACGGCCCAATGATACCGGACTGCATGTGGTGGTTTCCATTTTGGGCACAGGCAATGCGGAAGAAATGTGTGCTCGGGCGAGGGCAGCCGGGGTGGACATTGTTCCGATGTCCTCATACCAGTTGGGAAAACGTACTGCGGCAAAAACAGATTTTTATTTATCCAGTGCAGGAATATCAGAGGAAGACATTGAACACGCAATCGCGCGGCTGCGGGATGCATGGAGCTAATGTGGAAGGGAGACATACCTATGTCAGGGGAGATACATAAAAACCATCGGGAACGGATGCGGACCAGATTTGCAGAGCATGGACTGGATAATTTTGCAGATCATGAAATATTGGAGCTGTTGCTGTTTTATACCATTCCGCGGGGCGATGTCAATCCGCTGGCACATGAGCTGCTGGAGGAATTCGGCTCGCTGGCAAATGTCCTGGAAGCAGCACCGCAGGATTTACAGAAGGTAAAGGGCATGGGCCCGGCATCTGCCAATTTTTTGCATATGCTGCCCCAGGTGTTCCGGCGTTATCAGACCTCCAAGCTGAAAGGCGTGGTGTGCAATAATACGGAAAAGATTGCGGAATACTTAAAGGGATATTATGTGGGCAGGCCACGGGAACAGCTGACCATTGTTTTGCTGGACAACAGCTGTAAAATCATCCGTGTCTGTGATATCGGGGAAGGAAGTGCTTCCTCAGTGAAAATCAATATGCGGAAGCTGGTACAGTGCGTACTGCAGTACAATGCGGCAGAGGTAGTGCTGGCACATAATCATCCGCGAGGACGCTGTATGCCATCCCGGGCAGATATTATGCAGACACGGAATGTCCGGGAACTGCTGAGTAAGATTGATGTGCGTCTGGTGGATCATATCATCATTGCCGAGGACAAATGGACCTCCTTGGCAGCAAGCCGGCAGCTTACTTTGTAAAATCGAACACTTGTTCTTGAAAATACCGGGGCAGTCGTATATAATAGGACACACAGGGAGGTGCACAGCGGATGCCAAAATTTGAAATTGTATCGGAATATCAACCGGCAGGTGATCAGCCGGAGGCAATTGAGAAGCTTGCACAGGGAATCAAGCTGGGATTTACGGAACAGACCCTTTTGGGTGTTACCGGCTCCGGCAAGACCTTTACCATGGCCAATATCATTCAGAAGGTACAGAAGCCTACCTTGGTGCTGGCCCATAACAAGACACTGGCGGCACAGCTCTGCTCAGAGCTGCGGGAATTTTTCCCCCATAACGCAGTGGAATTTTTCGTTTCCTATTATGATTATTACCAGCCAGAGGCCTATATTGCGTCTACGGACACCTATATTGAAAAGGATTCCGCCATCAATGACGAGATTGAACGGCTGCGCCATTCGGCGACTTCTGCACTGTTTGAACGGGAGGATGTCATCATTGTGGCATCGGTATCCTGTATTTACTCGCTGGGCGATCCGATTGACTATAAAAACATGGTGGTATCCCTGCGTCCGGGCATGGAATTCCCCTATGAAGAGCTGATGCGCCGGCTGACAGACATCCAGTATGAACGGAATGACATTGCCTTTGAACGAAATCGATTCCGGGTGCGGGGAGATACCGTGGAAATCTGGCCGGTATATACCGATTCCTTTGCCTATCGCATTGAATTTTTCGGGGATGAAATCGACCGGATCAGTGAGGTCAATCCGCTGACCGGAGAACGGCTGCGGGAGGTACAGCATGCGGCGATCTATCCGGCATCCCATTATGTCACGCCGAAGGATAAAATGGAGACAGCGCTGCAGGAAATCGAACGGGAGATGAAGGAGCGTGTCGCGTGGTTTGAAGAGCATGAAAAGCTGGTAGAAGCTCAGCGCATCGGACAGCGCACCCGTTATGATATGGAAATGATGCAGGAAATCGGCTTTTGCAGCGGCATTGAGAACTATTCCCGAGTTATTTCCGGAAGAGAACCGGGTTCCGCGCCCTATACGCTGATGGATTATTTCCCGAAGGATTTTTTGATGATTATTGACGAGTCTCATGTAACGCTGCCTCAGGTACGTGCCATGTATCATGGCGACCAGGCGCGGAAAAAGAGCCTGATTGACAATGGCTTCCGCCTGCCATCGGCACTGGACAACCGTCCATTGAATTTTGAGGAATTTCAGCAGCGGATCAATCAGGTGATTTATGTCAGTGCAACCCCGTCGGATTTTGAGAAAAGTCGTTCCAGCCAGATTGTGGAGCAGCTGATCCGGCCTACCGGTCTGCTTGACCCGGAAATCCATGTGCGTCCGATAGAAGGGCAGATTGATGACCTGATTGGAGAAATCCATGAGCGGACAGAGCGCAAGGAACGTGTTCTGGTGACAACGCTGACAGTGAAAATGGCAGAGGATCTGACCGCGTATCTGGAGAATGCTGGTATTCGTGTACGTTATCTGCACCATGATGTCAAGACCATTGAACGAATGGAAATCATTCGGGATCTGCGGCTTGGTCTGTTTGATGTACTGGTTGGCATCAACCTGCTGCGTGAAGGTCTTGACCTGCCGGAGGTATCCTTGGTTGCCATTCTGGATGCGGACAAGGAAGGCTTCCTGCGTTCGGAAACCGCACTGGTACAGACCATCGGACGGGCGGCACGAAATGCCAACGGACAGGTCATTTTGTACGCAGATACCATCACGCCATCCATGGATCGGGCAATGAAGGAGACCGAACGCCGCCGCACCATCCAGATGCAGTTCAATGAAGCCCATGGCATCGTGCCGAAAACCATTGTCAAGCAGGTGCATGATGTGATTGAAATTTCCGCACCGAGTACGGAAATTGGTTCGGTTATCAGCAAACGCAAGATGACAAAGACACAGCGTCTGCAGCAGATTGCCGTGCTGCGCAAGCAGATGAAGGAAGCGGCAAAAATGCTGGAGTTTGAGCTGGCAGCAGACCTGCGCGATCAGATTCGTGCATTGGAAGAACAAGCATAAGCAGGAGAAGTAACCATCTATGCAGGAAAAATATATACACGTAAAAGGTGCCAGAGAGCACAATTTGAAAAATGTCGAGGTATGGATTCCACGGGATAAACTGGTTGTACTGACCGGTCTTTCGGGCAGCGGTAAATCCTCTCTCGCCTTTGATACGATTTATGCAGAGGGACAGCGGCGTTATGTGGAATCCCTGTCCTCCTATGCCCGGCAGTTTCTGGGACAGATGGACAAACCGGATGTGGATTATATTGAAGGATTGTCCCCGGCAATTTCCATTGACCAGAAAACCACCAGCCGCAACCCCCGTTCCACTGTGGGTACGGTAACGGAGATTTATGATTACCTGCGACTGCTGTGGGCACGGGCAGGCACACCCCATTGCCCGAAATGCGGCAAGGAAATCAAACAGCAGACCATAGACCAGATTGTGGATCAGCTGATGGGTCTGCCGGAACGCACCCGTGTGCAGATTCTTGCGCCGGTTGTGCGGCAGAGGAAGGGAGAACATCAGAAGGTATTCAAGGACGCACGCAAAAGCGGTTATGTCCGCGTGCGTGTGGATGGAAACCTCTATGATCTTTCGGAAGAAATTCCGCTGGAGAAAAACAAAAAGCACAGCATTGAAATCGTTGTGGACAGATTGGTCGTCAAACCGGAGATCCGAAGCCGTATGAATGACTCGGTAGAAACCGCCTGTGCACTGACCGGCGGTCTGGTGCTGGCGGATATTATCGACGGGGAAACCCTGTCCTTTTCACAGAATTATGCCTGTGATGACTGCGGTGTTTCCATTGAAGAGCTGACACCCCGGATGTTTTCCTTTAACAATCCCTATGGCGCCTGTCCGGTATGTACCGGTCTGGGCATGCAGATGAAAATTGATCCGCAAAACATCATTCCGGACAAGAAGCTTTCCATTCGCCAGGGCGCCATTCAGGCCAGCGGATGGAACAGCTGTGACAAGGGCAGCATTGCCCGCATGTATTACGATGCGCTGGGAGAACGCTTTGGCTTTACACTGGATACACCGATTGCGGAGCTGTCAAAGGAAGCTGCACACGCACTGCTGTATGGTACCGGCAAGGAAAAGCTGACCCTGCATGTGTCACGTTATTCCGGCGGAAAGATGGAGCAGCCCTTTGAGGGCATTATCTGCAATCTGGAGCGACGCCATCAGGAGACCAATTCCGAATGGGCACGGGCTGAAATTGAAGAGAGCATGCGGGAAATTTCATGCCCGGAATGCGGCGGACGCAGACTGAAAAAAGAACTACTGGCGGTCACGGTAGGCGGGCTGAACATCATGGAATTCTGTGAAATGCCGGTAGATCGTGAGCTGACATTTCTTGACCAGCTGCAGCTGCCTCATCAGAAGATGCTGATTGCGGACCGCATTCTGAAAGAGGTTCGGTCCAGACTTGGCTTTTTGCAAAATGTGGGATTGGGCTACCTGACACTGGCACGGGGATCCGCCACACTGTCCGGTGGTGAGAGCCAGCGCATCCGTCTGGCAACACAGATCGGTTCGGCGCTGATGGGCGTGCTGTATATTCTGGATGAGCCGTCCATCGGACTGCATCAGCGGGACAATGACAAGCTGCTGGCGACCCTGAAAAAGCTGCGGGATATGGGCAATACCCTGATTGTGGTGGAACATGATGAGGATACCATGTATGCGGCGGACCATATCATTGATGTGGGACCTGCTGCCGGCACCAATGGCGGCAAGATTATCTATTCCGGTGATGTAAAGGGACTGCTTGACTGTGAAGAATCTGTTACTGGTCAATATTTGAGCAGAAAACGTAGGATTCTCGTTCCAAATCGCAGAAGAACTGGGAATGGCAAGGAGATTACCTTTACAGATTGTGCCGTGAATAATCTGAAGAATCAGACCTTTTCCATTCCGTTGGGAACACTGACCTGTATCACGGGCGTGTCCGGCAGCGGCAAATCCTCCTTTGTCAATGAAATTCTCTATAAGGAACTGGCTTCCAAGCTGAACCGTGCCAAGTGCAGACCGGGAAAATTCGGCAAGGTGTCCGGTATGGAAAATCTGGACAAGGTGATTCGGATTGACCAGGCACCGATTGGACGGACACCCCGCTCCAATCCGGCAACCTATACCGGACTGTTCAATGATATCCGTTCCTTGTTCGCCCAGACACAGGATGCCAAAATGCGTGCCTATGGTCCTGGACGGTTTTCCTTTAATGTGAAGGGCGGACGGTGTGAGGCATGTACCGGTGACGGTCTGCTGAAGATTGAAATGCACTTTTTGCCTGATCTGTATGTTCCCTGCGAGGTATGCAAGGGAAAGCGCTACAACAAGGAAACGCTGGAGGTACGGTACAAGGGCAAGAACATTGCGGAAGTGCTGGAAATGACAGTGGATGAAGCGGTAAGCTTCTTTGAGAATGTACCAAAGATTCATCGCCGGCTGCTGACGCTGCAGGAGGTCGGACTGGGATATGTGGCGTTGGGACAGGCGTCCACCACATTGTCCGGCGGCGAGAGCCAGCGCGTTAAGCTGGCAACGGAACTGTCCAAGCGGGCAACCGGACGCACCATGTATATTTTGGATGAGCCCACCACTGGCCTGCATGTGGCAGATGTCCACCGGCTTGTGGATGTGCTGCAGAAGCTGGTGGATGCGGGCAATACAGTGGTTGTTATTGAGCATAATCTGGATGTCATCAAGGTAGCGGATCACATCATTGATCTGGGACCGGAAGGCGGTGACGGCGGCGGACAGATTGTCTGTACCGGCACGCCGGAACAGGTGGCACAGTGTCCGCAGTCGTATACCGGACATTATCTGCAAAAATGTCTGACAGAATAAACCCTGACAAACAGGCTGGTACATCGTATCAGCCTGTTTTTTTGCACTTTTGTTCCTGTTCCGGCGTAATTGCTGTGAAAATATATTCAAGAACAGGGGATTTGAGCAGGTTTTTTGTAATTTTTGTCTAAAATCTTGTGGCAGTGTGGTTTTTTTGTTATAATAGAAGGCGAATTGAAATAAAAATGAGGAGTTGCAATGAAAACAAAAAAATGGAACATTGCCTGGCCGGATATAAACGCCATCCGCAAACTGACCAATCAGTGCGGATATGCGCCATTGACGGCGGCAGTTCTGTGCGCACGAGGTATGGATACACCGGAGAAAGCAGCAGACTTTCTCAGTCATGACCTGTCGGGGCTGCATGATCCGTTTTTGCTGCCGGATATGCAGGCTGCGGTGCATGTCATCACGGAAGCCATTGGGGCAGGAGAGCATATTGCCGTATTTGGCGATTATGACGTGGATGGCATTACTTCCACCTGTGTGCTCATGCGCTATCTGAAAAGCCGGGGAGCTGTATGCAGCTATTACATCCCGGATCGCCTGACAGAAGGCTATGGCTTAAACAAGGCAGCCCTGCTCAAGCTGCGGCAGCAGGGTGTTTCACTGGTTGTCACGGTGGATTCCGGCATAACCGCCACAGAAGAAATCGCCTATGCACGGGAAATCGGTTTAAAGATTGTCGTAACCGACCAT
>CAMBYS010000062.1 GCA_945872165.1 uncultured Clostridia bacterium
GGCGTGGTGACACGGTTCAACCGGCTGTACCTCAACCGGGACATTTCCAAGCTGAAAAAAAGCGTGCAGGAGGAAGCCATGCAGTTTATCCGCCGGGGACCCTGTCCGGTATGCGGCGGCAGCGGACTGAATCCCAAGGCACTGGCATCCAAAATTGACGGGTACAATATCTCGGATTATCATGCCATGCAGATCAGTGATCTGATTCCGGTTCTGCGGCGCATCACCCATCCGGTGGGACAGTCGATTGCACAGCAGATTCTCACCTGTCTGGAGCATATGATGGATGTGGGTCTGGGTTATCTGAGCCTTTCCCGCCGCACGGATTCCCTGTCCGGCGGAGAAGCACAGCGGCTCAAGCTGGTTCGGCATCTGGGCAGCAGTCTGAGCAACATCACATATATTTTCGATGAGCCCACAGCGGGACTGCATCCGGCAGATGCGGAAAAAATCGGCATTCTGCTGACACGCCTGCGGGATCAGCACAATACCGTGCTGGTGGTGGAGCACAGCCGGCAGATGATGGAGCTGGCAGATCGGATCATTGAGCTGGGGCCAAAGGCAGGAGCCGCAGGAGGCGAAGTGGTCTATGAGGGTTCACTGGATGGACTGATGGCAGCGCATACTCTGACGGCACAATCCATGCAGGAGAAGCTGACCGTGAATCCGGCACCGCTGCCGTGGACAGAGGGATATCCTCTGGAGCAGGTGACACGTAACAATCTGAAGCAGGTATCTGTGACCATCCCTAAGGGGGTGCTGACCGCTGTCACCGGTGTGGCAGGCTCAGGAAAAAGCAGCCTGATCAGTCAGGAATTTGTGGAACGATATCCCGACTGTATTGTCATTGATCAGAAATGGATTGGCACCTCCAGCCGTTCCACACCGGCTACCTATACCGGTGTCATGGATGAGATCCGCAAGCTGTTTGCCAGGGAAAATGGTGTCAGCACACAGTGGTTCAGCTTCAATTCCAAAGGTGCCTGCCCGGTGTGCAAGGGCAAGGGAGAAATTACGCCGGATGTGGCATTTGCCGATCCGGTCACCATCCTGTGTGAGGAATGTCAGGGGCATCGGTATAACAGTACGGCACTGGAATATCAATATCACGGCAAAAATATTGAGCAGGTCATGGCATTTACCGTGTCAGAAGCACTGGAGTTTTTTCCACAGCAGAAGATCCGCACCCGGCTGCAGTGTCTGGAGGATGTGGGACTGGGCTATATCACCCTGGGACAGCCCACCAGTACCCTGTCCGGCGGTGAGGTACAGCGGCTGAAGCTGGCAAGTGAGCTGCACAAAGAAGGAAATATTTACATTCTGGATGAGCCCACCACAGGCCTGCATCATCGGGATGTGGTCTGTCTGCTGCAGCTGCTGCGCCGGCTGGTGGAGCAGGGAAATACGGTTGTGGTCATCGAACATCGGCAGGAAATGATTGCCGCAGCGGACTGGGTGATTGATATGGGCCCGGAAGGAGGCAAGCAGGGGGGACAGGTGCTGTTCTGCGGCACACCACAGCAGCTGCTGCACTGTGAGCAGTCGATTACCGGACGTTTTCTGGGCAGAAATGTCTGAAACCGTAAAAAATCAGCCGCAAATCCCATGGCTGCCGGCAGCGAGATACAGCGGATGAGATTCGGCAAAAAAACAGAGAAAAAAAGCACATCATCGGTTATGACAGGGGCTTATAATTACATTGTAAACAGAAAAAAGCCTTTTCCGGATGTTCAAAAATTACAGTAGTCCATGATTGAATGTGCTGGGAACAGTCATTCAAGCCTCTTTTGAACATCTCTCCTATATATCCTGTTTTGTTCTGCTGCCTGTCAGGGAAATCCATCCTGGCAGGCAGAAAACAAAATCCGCGGGTCTGATTCAGTCGGACAGCTCTGCGATCGTGTATCGTCTGCTTCTCATTTTTTTCACAGCAGACCTGTCTGACTGTTTTCATTTGAATCATGCGTATACTGGTTTCCGCTGGTCATTGTATCAGTGGGAACCGGCGCAGATTCCTTTTTTGCAGCCGGCATGCCATGGAAGCACTGGCAACCATTGCCGGAATGAATCTGTCCCGGCATGCAAATGCTAAGTGTAATGCCGGATCAATCATCGGCGGGCATGCCTCCGATGTCATTTCTGATAAAAAAGGGTACAGGATTTCAGGCAAACCCTGGGATGTTTGCCGTTTTATCGGTTACCAACGCAATAACACACCCTCATTTCTAGGCGCTATCTGAAAACAAAGAAAATGACGAATATTTCCCAAAGGCGAGGGCGATTCGAGGCAAAAACACGCAGGAATCCTTCCGGATTTCAAGTGTTTTTAACGAAGAAGCAATCCGCATTTGTAGAAATAGTCAAAATTTTCGACTTTTCAGATACGCCCTAAAAAAAGTCCGG
Source organism: uncultured Clostridia bacterium (assembly GCA_945872165.1). Taxonomy (GTDB): domain Bacteria; phylum Bacillota; class Clostridia; order Oscillospirales; family Butyricicoccaceae; genus Butyricicoccus_A. The sequence continues at coordinate 2,404 of CAMBYS010000062.1, forward strand.
TTCGGCAGCATTGCTGGCCGGACTTTTTTGTGCCCAAAATGCACACCATGATTCGACAACTTTACATACATTTTACCTTGATGCGGTCAGAACTTTACATTCATCCGGTATACTGTCAATTAAGAATGTAAATGAAGAATATAATGCTTCGAGATGGATTACAGGAGGAAGTTATGAACGACATACTCACAACGGTATTCGGCCTTTGCGGCGGTCTTGCCATGTTCCTGTTTGGTATGAACAGCATGAGTGATGCCCTGCAGAAGGCAGCCGGAGCGCGAATGAAGCAGATCCTCAGCTATCTGACCCGGAACCCGATTATGGGTGCATTGGCTGGCGCTTTGGTAACCGCTGTCCTGCAGAGCAGCTCTGCCACCACCGTCATGGTTATTGGTTTTGTCAGTGCAGGACTCATGAGCCTGCCCCAGGCAATTTCTGTTATTTTTGGTGCCAATATCGGTACGACGATGACCGCACAGCTGATGGCGTTTAAAATCAGCGATTATATTTATCCGATTATTTTCATTGGCTTTATGATTTATTTTGTCAGCAAGAAGGAACGTGTGAAAAACATCGGCATGGTCATCTTTTCCTTCGGTCTGCTGTTTGAAGGCATTGAAATCATGGGCAGTGTTATGAAACCGCTGGCCGGCAGTGCAATCTTTACCGACCTGATGGGCAAGGTAACCGAAATTCCGGCGCTGGGCATTGTACTGGGTGCCGTTATGACACTGGTGGTTCAGAGCTCTTCGGCAACCATTGCCGTATTGCAGAACTTCGCCGCCCAGGCGGGACCGGATGGCGTGACCAGTATCATGGGTCTGACCGGTGCCATTCCGATTCTGCTGGGTGACAACATCGGTACCACCATTACGGCACTGCTGGCATCTGTCGGACAGAATAAGGCGGCAAAACGCACTGCTCTGTCCCATAGCCTGTTCAACCTCAGCGGCAGTATTGTTATGGCATTCCTGATTCGACCCTTTGCCGCATTCATTACATTTATTTCTCCCAAGGGCAATGAAGTAGATGTGATTGCAAGACAGATTGCGAATGCGCATACGACCTTTAATATTGTCTGTACGCTGATCTGGCTGCCGCTGATTCCACTGATGGTCAAGATTGTGACCACGATAATTCGGGGCGATGACAAAACAGCACGTGCTGCCTGCCAGCCCCAGTATCTGGATAACCGACTGATTGACCAGCCGGTTGCCGCGATGTATCTGGTATCCCAGGAAATCAGACGCTGTGCAGCTTATGCGCTGGACATGCTGCGTTCCTCCAAGGCTGTGCTTGCAGGGGATGAGGAACTGGCAAACCAGTATGACACCAATCTGGATGTTGTGAAACAGCTGCGTGCCAGCATTGTGGATTATACCACCCGGCTGCTGTCCCGTGGCGGCTTGACAGAGATGCAGTCCGAACGGACTGCCGGCTTGCTGTACGTGGTCAATAACATTGACCGTGTGACAGAGCGAACGGAAGAAGTGACCGAAGTGGTTCGTGACCTGCAGGCTACCGGCAAGAAGCTGTCTGAACAGGCAAGCAGTGAGCTGCAGCATTGTTATGATGTTGCATTGAAGCTGTTTGACCGTTCCCTCCGTTCGATTCAGGAGGGTGACGCGGAGCTGGCACGATCCATTACGGTAGACAAAAAGAAAATGCGCAAGGCACAGAAGAAATTTAACAAAGCCCATCTGGCCCGTGTCAAGGCAGGCGAGTGTGAGCCGGAGATGACCGCACAGTACACCGCAATCCTGTATGGTCTGGAACGTATGGTGGATAACTGTGTCAGCATTGCGGAAGAAGCAATGGACGGTGTCCGGTTTGTGACCCTGGAACCGGATGTGGCGAAGGAACTGGCGGTGGAGAACACCCAGCTGCCGGAATAAGTGTCCTGCATATGTGGCAGCCATTTTACAAAGATTTGATATTTTACATGTTTAAATCATTCATTTTGCAAAAAATGAATGATTTTTTTTGTTATTTTACCAAAACACGATAGAGCACTTTACATGGGGGGTCTAGAATAATAGCTGTTGAGTGAAACACGTCAATTGAAAACAGAAAGGAATTATCACAATGAAATTCACAAAGAACATGAAACGTTTTGGTGCGGCAGCCCTGTCCGGTATGCTGCTGATGGGTGCTCTGGCTGGCTGCGGCAGCAGCAGCTCCACTTCTGAAACAACCGAAGAAGGCTCCGGTGCAGCACCGGCAGCAGTAAGCGGCGTCATTGATGTCGTATCCCGTGAGGATGGTTCCGGTACCCGCGGCGCATTTATCGAGCTGTTTGGTATTGAGGTCAAGGATGCAGACGGCAATAAGACCGACCGTACCACGCCGGATGCAATTATTGCAAACCAGACAGAGGTTATGATGCAGAATGTTGCAGGCGATAAGAATGCCATCGGTTATGCATCCCTTGGCTCTGTGGATGACTCCATCAAGGTATTGTCCATTGACGGCACCGAAGCTTCTGCAGAAAACGTACTCAATGGATCGTATAAAATTTCCCGTCCGTTCAATATCGCTACCAAGGGTGACCTCAGCGATGCAACCCAGGATTTTATCAATTATATCCTGTCTGCCGAAGGCCAGAAGGTCATTAACGATAACGGTTACATCCAGATTGATGACAAGGCAGAGGCATTCAAGTCTAACGGTGCAACCGGTGAAATCACTGTTGCAGGTTCCTCTTCTGTAACTCCGGTTATGGAAAAGCTGAAGGAAGCATATGAGGCAGTAAACAGCGGCGTGAGCATCACCATTCAGGAATCCGATTCCACCACCGGCATGACCAGCACAATGGAAGGTGTTTGTGATATCGGCATGGCTTCCCGTGAACTCAGTGAGGAAGAAGCCGCAGAACTGACGCCGGTAAAAATCGCACTGGACGGCATTGCAGTCATTGTCAATCCGGAAAATGCACTGAACGACCTGAGCGCTGAGCAGGTATGCAGCATCTTCACCGGTGAAATCACCGACTGGAGCGAGCTTGGCTAAACCCACTTTTCCCTTTGTACAGCCTTCAGTCAGAAAAATCTGACTGAAGGCTGAAATCTATCGGAAGTAAGGACGAGGTTAAATTATTTATGAAACGACAAAAAATACTGGAAACCGGCATGTCCTGGCTGTTTGCGCTGTGTGCGTGTATGTCCATCGTAGCAGTTGTCCTGATTTGTGTGTTCCTGTTTGCGAACGGTGTGCCGGCAATGAAGGAAATCGGTTTTATAAAGTTCCTGCTGGGAACCGACTGGGCACCGAAAAACCAGCCTGCCTCCTATGGCATTTTACCCATGATTATCGGCAGCCTGTGTGTGACCATAGGTGCAGTTGTCATCGGTGTACCCATTGGACTGCTGACAGCCGTGTTCCTGTCCCGGTTCTGCCCGAAAAAGCTGCACAGCGTATTGGAACCGCTGGTTCAGCTGATGGCAGGTATTCCGTCGATTATTTATGGCTTTTTCGGACTGGTAGTGATGGTACCGCTGGCACGGATGATTCCGGGCTGCACGGGTGTCAGCATGCTGACTGCTTCGGTATTGCTGGGCATTATGATTCTGCCTACCATCATCAATCTGAGTGAATCGGCACTGAATGCCGTGCCGGACAGTTATTATGAAGGCGCACTGGCATTGGGCGCCACCCATGAGCGTTCGGTATTTTTTGCCGTACTTCCGGCAGCCAAATCCGGTATTCTGGCAGCGGCTGTGCTTGGCATTGGCAGAGCCATTGGTGAAACCATGGCAGTCATCATGGTTGCCGGCAATCAGGCGAGAATCCCCACCAGTATGCTCAAGGGCATTCGTACCATGACGGCAAACATTGTGCTGGAAATGGGCTATGCCACCGGTCTGCACCGGCAGGCTCTGATTGCTACCGGCGTGGTGCTGTTTGTCTTTATTCTTATCATCAATCTGACATTTTCCATACTCAAAAAGCGGGGTGAAAAGGTATGAGCAGTCGGACTATGGCACTGCCGAAGCAAAGGATACGCACAGGCAGACGATCCAATCCGCCGGAACCCACACAGGGAATCCAGTCCCTGGTTCTGCGTGTGCTGGTTTATGGCGCCGCAATCTGTACCTTCGCTGTGCTGCTGTTCCTGATCGGTTATATCCTGATCCGCGGCATTCCCTATCTGACACCAGATCTCTTTTCTCTTGAATATACATCGGAAAACTGTTCCATGCTGCCGTCCATTATCACCACAGTGGAAATGACACTGCTTTCGCTGGTCATTGCCATTCCGGTCAGTGTATTTACCGCGGTTTATCTGGTGGAATATGCGAAAAAGGGCAATAAGCTGGTAGGACTGATGCGCCTGACAACCGAGACCCTGTCCGGTATTCCATCCATTGTATATGGTCTGTTCGGCATGCTGTTTTTCGTCACCCAGCTGCATTGGAAGCTGTCACTGCTGTCCGGTTCCCTGACCCTTTCCATTATGGTTCTGCCGCTGATTATGCGCAGTACCGAGGAAGCTCTGCTGGCAGTGCCGGATCTGTATCGGGAAGCCAGTTTTGGACTGGGTGCAGGCAGACTGCGCACGGTATTCCGCATTGTTCTGCCATCTGCCATGCCAGGCATCCTTGCCGGTATCATTCTGGCAGTAGGACGCATTGTAGGTGAGACTGCGGCACTGATTTATACCGCAGGTACGGCAACAGAACTGCCTTCCGGTCTGTTTTCCTCCGGACGCACGCTGGCAGTGCATATGTACTGCCTGTCCAGTGAAGGACTGCATACCGATCAGGCATATGCAACTGCAGTTGTCCTGCTGCTGATTGTCCTGGCGATGAACACCATTTCGGCACTGATTGCACGAAAGCTGACAAAGAATTAAGAGGAAGAACACAATGAGTATGCATACAAAATATAAAATTCAGGATTTGAACCTGCATTACGGCACATTTCATGCCCTGAAAAATATCAATCTGGAGCTGCCGGAGAAGGAAATTACCGCCTTCATCGGTCCCTCCGGCTGCGGCAAATCCACCCTGCTGAAAACCCTGAACCGTATGAATGACCTGGTAGAAGGCTGCAGCATTGACGGCACAGTACTGCTGGATGGCGAGGATATTTTTGACCGGATGGATGTGAATGTCCTGCGCCGCCGTGTAGGCATGGTGTTCCAGAAACCGAATCCGTTCCCTATGAGCATTTATGACAACATTGCCTTTGGCCCCCGTACCCATGGCATTCGTAAAAAGGCAAAACTGGATGAAATTGTGGAAAAAAGCCTGCGGGATGCCGCCATCTGGGATGAAGTCAAGGACAGACTGGATAAAAGTGCATTGGGTATGTCCGGCGGACAGCAGCAGAGACTGTGTATTGCCCGGGCACTGGCTATCCAGCCGGAGGTATTGCTGATGGATGAACCCACCAGTGCACTGGACCCGATTTCCACGATGAAGGTAGAGGATCTGGTACAGGAGCTGAAACGGGAATATACCATTGTCATGGTCACCCATAACATGCAGCAGGCAACCCGTGTTTCGGATAAAACAGCATTCTTCCTGTTGGGAGAAGTGGTGGAATTCAATGAAACTGCTGAGCTGTTTTCCATGCCGAAGGACCAGCGGACAGAAAACTATATCACGGGACGGTTTGGATAAGGGAGGAACAGCAATGCGAAATAAATTCGATCAGGAATTATCCAATATGCATGATGATCTGATTTCCATGGCAGCCATGGTGGAAACCGCCATCAGCCGGGCAGTAGAGGCATTGAAATACCGGGATGCCAGCTTGGCCAAGCTGCTGCAGGAAAAGGATCATGAAATTGACCAGAAGGAACGCGCAATTGAAAGCTCCTGTCTCAAGCTCCTGCTCCAGCAGCAGCCGGTGGCACGGGACTTGCGTGAAATTTCCACTGCACTGAAAATGATTACCGATCTGGAACGCATTGGTGATCTGGCGGAGGATATTGGGGAAGTAACGCTGTTTCTCTGCGATACACCGGGATACCATGCACCCAAGCAGCTGTCTTATATGGCGGAGGCCACCATCCGGATGGTGCGGGATTCCATTGACTCCTTTGTGGCAAAGGATCTCAAGAAGGCCCACAGTGTGATTGAATACGATGATGTGGTGGATAAGCTGTTCAATGAAACCCGGTCGGAGTTGATTGGACGCATCCATGAATCCATCACGGAAGCGGAACAGGCCATGGACAGCATGATGATTGCCAAATATTTTGAGCGCATTGGCGACCATGCGGTGAACATTTCCGAATGGGTTGAATTTTCCATTACCGGCACACATAAAAATATCCGTGTGATTTAAACAGAAGAATATTGCCATATCATTTGTTTCTTTTCAGAGGAAAAACCTTCATTGCAACATGGTTGTAATGGAGGTTTTCTATCTTTACCGAAAATCCATGTAATCCGGGTCGACTATCAGGATAGGACACCAAAATTCTATAAATTATATACAATTTTTGTGGTTAATTTTCAAAAATATATTGACATTTTGCCTATAAATGTACTATAATTTTTGTAACATAAAAGAACAATTTGACCTGCGGAAGGCAGGCGAAACCGATATGGTTCCGAACGTCTGGAGGTGTTCCTATGTATCCTATTATTACGATCAGCCGTGAATTTGGCAGCGGAGGCCATTCCATTGGCGAGGCTGTTGCAAAGGAATTGAATATTCCGCTTTATGACAGCGTCATTGTGGATAAAACCGCAGAGGAAATCGGTTTTACCAGAGAAACTGTTTCCCAGGATGGCGAATATATTTCTCCGTCCCAGGCATGGTATAGCTCCAGAATCGCCTACAGAGCCAATTTCCCAAGCCCGCAGGATCGGATTTTTGACACCCAGCGGGAAGTGATCCTGAGCCTGGCAGCCAAGGGACCCTGTGTCATCGTCGGACGGTGCGCAGATTACATTCTGGACAATACACCGTATACGACGCTGAATGTCTTTATTCATGCGGATAAGGAATACCGTAAGGCTCATGTTCTGGAAAGATATGGCGAGAGCGATGTTCCGATTGAAAAGCGTTTGAAGAAGAAGGATAAAGGCCGCAGAGCATATTACCGCTACTATACCGACCGTGAATGGGGCGACTCCGCAAATTATCACATCAATCTTGACAGTGGTTATCTCGGTGAGATGGTATGTGTTGACATCATCACCTCGGTTGCCCGCAGGATGGATTCTCAGAAATAAGCGGCAGTTGGCCATCTGAACATATCACAGAAACAATTCCCCGGCAGAGTTTACCTGTTTTCAAGGCTGCCGGGGATTTTTTTGCGGGGATAAACAAAAGCACCGGCCATTTCTGGTCGGTGCCTATGGTAAAGAGAATTAGAATTTGTGATACTTGCGGTTTTCTTCTTCATAAACCGGATCACAGGTCAGGTACATGCCAAGCTTCTGCATGGTTCCGGTGTCAACCGGGGACAGGATAACTGTGGAATGTGCGTCACAGCCCTGCAGCTTGGGAATCTGACGGAGTGCAGCGGCAGCCTGCTCACTTTCCGCAGCGGAGATGGAAAGGGCAATCAGGATTTCATCGGTATGCAGCCGGGGATTTTTACCGCCGAGATAAGCAGTTTTTAACTGCTGGATCGGTTCAATCGCCTTTGCGGATACCAGATCAATGTCCGGATCAATGCCTGCCAGATGCTTCAGCGCATTCAGCAGAGCAGCAGAAGCAGCACCCAGCAGATGACCGGTCTTACCGGTGATGATGGTGCCATCCGGCAGTTCAATGGCAGCAGCCGGTAGACCGCCGGTGCTTTCCGAGCGTTCCTTGGCCTTGTCCACTACCTTGCGGTAATGCTGGTTGAGTCCTGCCTGATTCATCAGGGATTCCAGCTTGTGCTGGTCATCCTTGGTAATGCCTTCGGATTTCTGCTCACACAGGCACTTATAGTACCGGCGGATGATTTCCATATTGGCAGCTTCACGGCAGACTTCATCGTCAATGATGCAGTTGCCTGCCATATTGACACCCATGTCTGTGGGGGATTTATAGGGGCTTTCACCGGCAATCAGGTCAAACATGGCATTGACAACCGGGAAAATTTCGATATCACGATTGTAGTTGACGGCACCCTTGCCATAAGCCTCCAGATGGAACGGGTCAATCATATTCAGGTCATTCAGGTCAGCGGTAGCTGCTTCATATGCCAGATTGACCGGATGCTTCAGCGGGATATTCCAGATGGGGAAGGTCTCAAACTTGGCGTAGCCAGCCCGGACACCACGCTTATATTCATGATACAGCTGGGACAGACAGGTTGCCATTTTACCGCTGCCCGGGCCCGGTGCTGTGACAACGACCAGCGGACGCTGGGTTTCGATATATTCATTCTTGCCATAGCCCTCATCGCTGACAATGCGTTCCACATCATTGGGATAACCCGGAATTTTGTAATGACGGAAGGTTTTGATTTTCAGGCTGTTTAATTTCTTTTCAAACAGCTCGACTTCACTTTCCGGGGTATATTTTGTCAGGCAGACACTGCCCACATACAAGCCATGCTCCTGGAATGCATCAATCAGACGCAAAACATCCAGATCATAGGTAATGCCGTAGTCACCACGGACCTTATTGTTGACAATGTCCTCTGCACTGATTGCGATGACAATTTCCACCTGATCCTTCAGTTGCAGCAGCATCTGCAGCTTGGAATCAGGCTGGAAACCAGGTAACACACGGGAAGCATGATAGTCATCAAACAGCTTACCGCCAAATTCCAGGTAAAGCTTGTTATCAAACTGTGCAATTCGCTCCTGAATATGCTGGGACTGCATTGCCAGATATTTATTGTTGTCAAATCCTGTTTTCATTCGTGTAACCGCCCTTATCTTATGTGTATAAAATGATACGTTTGGAAAAATAAATTGAAATACAATAGGGATATTATATCACGCCATCCTGCAATTCGCAATCAATCCGAACAAGGTTACAGGTAGAAAATATCGGAATCAGGCGAAGAATAGGAACTTTTAGTATTTTTGTAAGATATGTTTTCCGGAGAATCAGGAAAAAAACTGAGACAGATCGTCGATTACTTCAGCTGTTTCTTCCCGTTCCGGATTCATGGCTGGGAATGCATGAGTCAGGGATTCATCCGCCAATACCCGGAGCTGTACCGTCTGATTGTTGCGCTCCAGTGCATCGGCAAAATCCGTGGTATAATCCTTTAAATAATCCCCATCACTGGTCTGCAGGTACATAGGCGGCAGCGTGATG